>NZ_JBHVKW010000074.1:0-43117 GCF_042797905.1 Amycolatopsis sp. NPDC057786 | reverse complement strand
CCCTTCCTTGCGCCAGGCGCAAGGAAGGGGGCCTTCATGTACCTCACGTGGAGGCAGGACACCTCGGGGGCCGCTGTCAGCGGTCGGCGGAAGCGGGCGCGTAGGTCGTCATCCGGCGAGCCACGTCCGTCCGCGAACGCGCCCCGAGTTTCCGCAGCACCTTCGCGACATGCTGCTCGACCGTACGTGGGGAAAGGAACAGGCCGTCCGCTATCTCCCGGTTCGTCCGGCCGTCGGAAAGCATTCGCGCGACCTCCAGCTCACGGGGCGAAAGCTCCTGGCCGTAGCCGCGCCGCCCGCGCTGCGAAGGGGCCCACGCGCCGTGTTCCCGCAGCTGGTGGCGGCAGCGGCCGGCGTCCCTGGTCGCGCCGAGCCGCTCGTAGGCCTCCGCGGCCGCCGCGAGTTCCTCGATCGCCTTGCGGTCGCCCGCGGTGTGACGGCCCGCGTTGAGCCGGGACAGGGCCGCCCGCTCCCGCGCGCCGATCGCCTGGTACGGCATCGGCAGCGCCTCGTAGCCCGCCGCGGCCTCGTCGAAAACCGTTGCCGCGGCGGGATGTTTGCCGCGCGCGTCGAGCAGGATCGCCTGGCCGGCGAGCAGCGCGACCCGGGAGACCGGCGAATCCTTGCCGTCGATCCCTCGGGCGAACTCCTCGACCACGGCGTCCGCCTCCGACCAGCGCCCGGCCCGCGTGTAGGCCTCGGCCGCGGCCGGGATCAGCGCCGCCGCCCACACCCAGACACCCTTCCGGCGGGCCGCCGCGACGGCGTTGTCGGCCGCCGCGCACGCGCCGTCGACGTCGTCCGTCGCGAGGAGCACCCTGATCAGGACACCCGCGGCCGAGAGGACGACGGGGATCGGCCCGTGTTCCGGGGCGTGGACGCTCGCCGCGGCCAGATGTCGTTGCGCGGCGGCGAATTCCCCGCGAACGGCGGACAAACCGCCGAGGACGAGCGAGCACTCCATGACGATCGGGCCCAGATCGGGATAGGCGTCGCGCAGCTGTTCGGTGGTTTCCGCGAGGCCGGACCAGTCGCCGCGCACCCAGTCGAGCCGGACGCGAGTGCCCTGCGCGAGCCCGGCGGCATAGAGCGCGCCGGCGTCGGTCGCGCGGCGGATGCCTTCCGTGACCAGCTTTTCCGCCCTGGACAGATGACCGGCCCAGGACTGCGCGTCGGCGAGGTTGCACCACAGCCGCGCGAGCTGGACCCGCTCGGCGACTCCGCTCCCCTGCTCCGGCAGCTCGGTGAACTCGGTCCAGGCCGACCCGTCGCCGATATGCGCCTGGGTGGAGATCCGGTCGCCGAGGAGGGCGAGCCGCAGTTCCGGGTCTTCGATCCGGCCGAAGACCTCGCGGGCCCGCTCCATCCAGACCTCGTGCCAGGACAACGGCGTCAGCCCGTCGATCGGCTGGGCGAGCAGGTTGATCCCGCGGGCGGCCAGCTCCGGCTCGTCGACCAGTTCGGTGATCGCCTTCTCCACCTCGACCCGGCCGCGGCCGAGTCGCCCGATCGTGCGGACCAGCAGCATCCCGAGGCTGAGCCGGATCGTCCCGCGCACGCTCGGCCGCAGATCGGTGAGGTCTTCGAGAATCCGCTCCAGTGTCTCGATGACGTCCGGGCGGAACCCGCGCAGCGCGACCTGGCTGAGCTTCGTGGCCAGCCGGGCGATGTCGTCCTCACCGAGCCCCGCCTCGGTGAGGACGGACTGGAGCAGGTCGATGGCCCGTGACGTGTCACCGTGGGCGATGGCCTCGTCGGCGGCGGCTTCGGCGTAGTGGCGCCACTGCTCCGTCCGCCCCGCCGCGCGCGAGTGGTTCGCCAGCAGGGTGAGCGGCGGGGCCGGCTGACCGGCGAGTACCTGGATGGCGCGCGAATGCAGCAGGGTGCGCTCCGGCCCGCTCACCGTGTCGTAGACGGCCTTGCGAGCCAACGGATGCCGGAAGCCGTAGCGGTCACCGCCGAGTTCGCCGAGCACACCGCCATCCAAAGTGGACAGAAGGGCCGCGCGCAGCGCGTCGCCGTCGAGACGGGCGAGTTCGCCGATCACCGACGGCTCGGACGGGACGGCGAGCACCGCCGCCGCTCGGGCAAGCCGGACGGCGGGCTCTGGCAGCGCGTCGAGCCGTTCGGTGATGGCCTCGCGCAGGGAGATCGGGACTTCGAGGCTTTCCAGCAGCCGGTCGCTCAGCACTTCCCCGATCGGCAGACGGCCGGCCGCGTCGCGCAGCGCCCGCAGGGTCTCCTCGACCACGAACGGGATCCCGGCGGTGCTTTCGTGGAGCTTCGCGGTGAACGGCGCGGACACCCGCGGCAGGTCCAGCAGTTCCTCGGCCAGCTTCCCGACGGCTTCGACGTCGAGCGGGCCCAGCGTCACGCGGGCGGTCTGGACGTTCGGCGGGGTGCGGAACGGGATCCCCGCGCTTCCGTGTCCCGACGGCGAGCCGGTCCGGTACGCCGCGACGACGGCCAGTTCGGGGGGCATGGTCGCGGCGAGGAACCGCATGAGGTCACGGGTGCCCTCGTCGGCCCACTGGAGGTCGTCGATCAGGACGAGGGCGGGCCCGCAGGCGATCAGGAGCTCGCGGACGGCGCGGAACTGGCGGTGCCGTTCAGCGCACGGGTCGGCGAGTGGTTCCGGTTGGGACGGAAGGATTTCCGCGAGTTCGGGCAGCAAGGGTCTCAGCACTCCGGCCACCGGGCTGAGCGGACCGAGCGGCCGGTCGCCCGCCGAACGCAGCGCTTCGAGCACCGGTCCGAACGGGAACGGTTCGCGCATCGGCTGGCAGGCACCCCGGAGCACCCGGGTGGCCGCGAATTCACGGCGTCCGGCCAGCTCTTCGAGCAGCCTGCTGCGGCCCATCCCGGGTTCGCCTTCGATCAGCACGGCGGCGGGACGGCGCAGCAGGATCTTCACGATCGCCGAGACCTCGACGTCGCGGCCCACGAGCGCCGTCGATCCGGCGCGGACCGAAACCGAGGTCGGGCGAGGGGTGGCAAGCCACATCATGCGCTCCTCGGTGGGGAGTTCCCGCTGAGCCCGACACGATCTTGTGCGTTGTCCTGCGGAGCCTAAGCACTGCCTACCGGGTCGTAAACCACCCAACACGGACACCCCGGGCACCCGCCGGGGCCGTTCGCGGACGCAGTGTCACCGGTTGCCTGATGGATCGTCGGTTGGAAAATCACCGGACACCCGAAACGTCGGCGACAAACCCGATTCAGCGATTCATCCCACGTTCAGGGGGTGGCCATGACTACGCAAGGTATTTGCTTCGAAACCCTACTTACGGACGTGCCCGTCCGGGTGCCTGCACTAGGTGGCCGCCCCTGGAGCAGGGGATCCGGGGTCCGAAGAATGGGTATACCTATCCCGCGCCGACCCGGATTGCGGCCTTCGTCCGAGTCCAGAACGCTCACCCGTCAGGGGAGGGACATCGCATGGCGAACCGGAGCCGTGCGTGATGACGAGGGAGAAGCATGAAGATCACGAAGCTCCTCGGTGTGGCCGCCACGGCAGCACTGGCCACCGGCGCGCTCGTCACGGGTACCCCCGCGGCAGCGACCTCGGAAACTCCGCTCAACGCCGAGATGATTCCCGCCCTGCAACGGGACCTCGGCCTGACCGCCGACCAGGCACTCGCCAGGATTCAGAGCGAGACCGCCGCCGGCACGCTCGAACAGTCGCTCGCTTCGGCGCTCGCCGGCAGCTTCGGCGGTGCCAGCTACAACGAGGCCACCGGCAAGCTCCGCGTCGGCGTCACGGACGCGGCGAAGCTGGGGCAGGTCCTCGCCAGCGGCGCGGAAGCGGAACTCGTGCGCTTCTCGGCCGCCGAGCTGGATTCCACTGTGGACAAACTGAACGCCGGTGAGCGCGCTGCGGACGGCGCGATCACCGGCTGGGGTGTCGACACCAAGACCAACCGCGTGACGGTGAACGTCCTGCCGGGCAAGAGCGGCGTCGTCGACTCGTACCTCGAGAAGGTCAAGGTGGACAAGAGCGCCGTCGCGGTGGTCGAGACCACTTCGGTGCCGACCCTGAAGTACGACGTCCGCGGTGGGGACGCCTACTACATCAACAGTTCTTCGCGCTGCTCGATCGGCTTCTCGGTCAACGGCGGCTTCCTCACCGCCGGCCACTGCGGTCCCGGCACGGTGACCGGCTACAACCGGGTCGCGATGGGCTCGTTCGCCCGCGCCAGCTTCCCCGGGAACGACTACGGCCACGTCCGGGTCAACAGCAACTGGGTGCCGCGCGGGGTCATCAACAACGGCACCCGCGTGAGCGGTTCGACCGAGGCCGCCACCGGCGCGTCGGTCTGCAAGTCGGGTTCGACCACCGGCTGGACCTGCGGCACCGTCGGCGCCAAGAACCAGACCGTCCGCTACGCCGAGGGCACGGTCTACGGCATGACCGCCACCAACGTCCGCTCGCAGGCGGGCGACTCCGGCGGTTCGTTCATCGCGGGCAACCAGGCACAGGGCATGTTGTCCGGCGGCAACAGCTCGGTGACGTACTTCTTCCCGGTGCGGCCGGCGTTGTCCGCGACCGGGACCTCCCTGGTCCTCGGCTGACCTCAGCCCCGGTCATCGGGGGACCGTGAACAGGACGAAGGGCGGACCGAGTGCCTCCAGCGCACTCGGGCCGCCCTTCGTCTTCGTGCCGCGGGAAAGTCTCAGACGTTGCTGATCTCCTCGATCAGCGCCTCGACGTCGAAGTGCTCGCTCTCGGAGCCGAGCGGGACGAGGTCGTACGTGGACTCGAGGAACGACTCGACGTCCTCGCGCTCGAGCTCGAACGACGCATAACCGTCGGGCGACTCGATTTCGAGCGTCAGCAGCGCCTCGTCCTCCGAGAGGTCGGGGCGGACGCGGACGTCGCCGAGCCCGGCGGGGTCGGTGAGGCCGGTGACGAGCAGCTCACGCGCGAAGGTCCACTCGACCCACCGGCCGCGCTCAGTCCGGAACGACACGGTGACCGCGAACGGTTCGCCGGCGTGGAAGGACAGGCGGGAAAGAACGGGCGTGCTGCTGTTGTTCAGCAGAACGAACTGGCTCTGGTGAATTGCGTCGGTGTGCACGGCCACTCCTCGGTGCTCGTGGTTCGCGCGGCGCGAACTTTTCGTCTCGGGGAGGAGATGCCCGGACGTACGCCGGATGACGCGACTGCGACGACGTTCACGCTATCGGCTGCATATGTCCATAGTGGTGTAACGCCGGGCACAGACCCCTTGCGTTCGGACGGACACCCGTGGTGACCGAGACTGTCCTCTTTGGATCCTCAGTGCTCCAGCGGCAGGGTCAGTCCGGTCTTGACCCGGTCCATCGCCACCGACGTCGTGAAGTGCCGCACGTTCGGGTTGTCGAAGAACATCCGCCGCGTGAACGTCTCGAAATCCGCCATGTCCCGGCAGGTGACCACGAGCACGAAATCCGCGTTGCCGGTGACGTAGTAACACTGCTGGACGTTGTCGTCCGCGAGCACCTGACGCCGGAACCCGTCGAGGACCGCGAGGTTCTCGCGTTCCATCTCGACCATCACCACGAACGTCATCGACAGCCCGAGCGCCCGCGGCGACAGCACCGCCACCTCGCGTTCGATCACCCCGGTCTCCCGCAGCCGCTTGATCCGCCGCTGCACGGCGGCCGCCGACAGGCCCACCTTCGCGCCGATGTGCTCGGCGATCGTGCGGGCGTCGGACTGGAGGCAGGCGAGGATGGCGACGTCCATGCGGTCGAGGTCGGGTGTGTGCACCAGGTCAGGCTAGCCGGACTGCTCTCCGGGACGCCTGTTCTCCGCTCGTGCCTCGACGCGGTGTGCGTCACCCATTCGGGTGCTCGGGCCGTGTGCCCGGTCACTCCGGGGAGAAGATGAGAATTCTTTGAATTGTGACCCGGAACACAACTGACGGGTCTACTGAATGGTAGCGCTTACAAGTGAATGGCAGACCTCTCATTTCCCCCGCGAAAGGATTCCTTGGTGCCCTCATCTCAGGCCGCCGTTCTCGCCGGTCTCGGCTCATGGCTGCCTCCGCGCGTGGTGGGCAACGAGGAGATCGCCCAGCGGCTGGACACCTCCGATGAGTGGATCCGCTCGCGGACCGGCATCGCCGAACGCCGGGTCGTCGATCCCGGAACGTCCACTGTGGACCTCGCGGTCGAGGCGGGGCGCCGGGCGCTGGCGTCGGCCGGGGAGACCGCGGCGGAGGCCGTCGTGCTCGCGACGTCCACGGCCGACCAGTTGTGCCCGGCCAGCGCGCCGCAGGTCGCGACCGGGCTCGGGCTGAACGGTGTCGCCGCGTTCGACGTCAACGCCGTGTGCAGCGGGTTCGTCTACGGGCTCGCCACCGGCGCCGGGCTGATCGCCGCCGGGATCGCGCGGCGGGTGCTGGTGATCGGCGCCGACGTCTTCACCTCGCTCGTCGACCCCGAAGACCGCGGCACCGTGCCGATCTTCGGCGACGGCGCGGGCGCCGTCCTGCTGCGCGCGGGCGACCCGGACGAGCTCGGCGCGCTCGGCTCGTTCGACCTGCACAGCGAAGGCGCGCTCGCGGAACTGCTCTGGGTCGAGGCGGGTGGCGCGAAGAACCGCCGTTCGGACGACCCCCGTGACCACTATCTGGTGATGCAGGGCCAGACCGTCTTCCGGCACGCCTGCGCCCGCATGGCCGAATCCGCGCGCGCGGTGCTGGACTCCGCGGGCTGGGCGGTCGGCGACATCGACCGGTTCATCGGGCACCAGGCGAACATCCGCATCCTGCAGACCTGCGCGAAGCAGCTCGGGCTCGCGGAGGACGTGATGTATTCGAACATCGAGAAGGTGGGCAACACGAGCGCGGCGTCGATCCCGATCGCGCTGGCCGACGCGGCCAAGGAAGGCGCGCTCCAGCCGGGGCACCGTGTCGTGATGGGGGCCTTCGGGGCCGGGCTGACCTGGGGCTCGACGCTGCTGCGCTGGCCGGACGTCATTCCGGGCTGAGCACGCTCGCCTCCCAGGCGTACGTCGGTTCCTGGCGTCCGCGCAGCTCGAGTTCCGCGTACGGCTTCCAGTGCGCGCGCTCGCTCTCCAACGCGGCCTTGAGCACCGTCTCGCTCGCCAGGATCCGGCCGTCGGCGGATTTCGCGTCCTCGGTCAGGCGCGCGGCCTCGTTCACCGCGTCGCCGATGACGGTGTACTCGAACCGGCTGCTGGTCCCCAGCTGACCGGCGAAGACCCGCCCGCTCGCGACGCCGATGCCAAGGTCGAGCTCACCGGTCTCCTGGACGGCGTCCCGGATGGCCCGCGCGGCCGAAAGCGCCGCCGTGGCCGCGTCCGCGAGCCGGGTCGGGGCGCCGAACACGCAGAGCGCGGCGTCACCCTGGAACTTGTTGACCAGCCCGCCGCGTGCCCCGACCGCGTGCACCACGCTGGTGAAGAACCGGTTGAGCGTCTTCACGAGGTCTTCGGGCGGGGTGCGGCTCGCCAAGGCCGTCGAATCGACGACGTCGACGAAGAGCGCCGTCACCTCGCGCACGTCACCCGAAAGGGAGGCGCCGTACTCGAGCGCGTGCCGCGCCACCTCGTCCCCGACGTGCCTGCCGAAGAGATCCCGCATCCGTTCCTGCTCGCGGAGCCCGGCGGCCAGGTCGTTGACCGACGTCTGGAGCAGGCCGATCTCGCTGGAGTCGTCGACCTCGACCACGATCTCCTTGTTGCCGCGCGCGATCTCGTCGAGGGCGACCCGCAGCCGGTGCAGCGGCGTCGCGACGGCCTTCGCGAGCAGGACCGTCCCGATCGCGCCGACCCCGAGGCCGATCGCCGAGAGCATGATCAGGCTCGCGACGTGGTCGCCTTGGCCGAGGTCCGGTGGGGCGGCGACCAGCAGCACCCCGAGGAACGGCACGCCGCTCGCCAGCGACCAGGTGACGACCACCCTGGTCCGCACGGTGACCCTGAGCGACCCCTTGGGCGGGGTCACCTTGAGCGCGATCGTCATCACCGGCCGCGCGACCCATTCGGCGGCTAGATAGGTGAGGCCGACCGTGGTCAGCCCGCCGAGCCCGATCACCAGCGCCATCCCGAGCGCGTCCATCCAGGACCCGAGCACCCGCGCGAGCGCGCCGAGCACGATCGTGCCGATCAGCCACAGGGTCCCGCTGACGATCCCCATGTCGACCGGGAGCCGGAGCGCCAGCTCGGCCTCGGCCTTCGTCGGCGGGCGGCCGAACACGAACCAGACCGCCGTGCGCCGCTGGAGCCACGCCGTCCACAAGGTGCCGACGATCAGCGACAGCGCGACGATGCCCGCCGCGGTGACACCGAGGATCCAGCCGCGATCGCCGACCTCGCTCGGCAGGCCCTGCAGGAGCAGCAGCAACGCGACCACGCCGGCACCGCACACACTGGATCCGACGCCGAGCGCGGCGAAGCCGAGACTGGTCCGGAGCACCAGCCGGAACCGGCTCGACATCGTCTTCCCGCGCACCCGGTGATCGTATGACCTCCGGCGGAAAACGGTTCGCCCGTTCTCCGGTGCGATGGTTACCGTGCGGGTATGGAACCGCTGGGCCAGGACGAGATCAGAGCGTCCTTCGTGAACTGCACCCGAGGCGAGGCCAAGGGGGTCACGCTGCCCGCCCGGCCCGACGAGATCCCTTGGGAGAACAGGGAATTTCTCGGCTGGCGTGATCCGAAGGCCGCCTCACGGGCGTATCTCGTGCTGCCTTACCGCGGGGAGACCATCGGACTGTCCCTTCGCGCCGCTCCCCGGCCGAAGGGCCGTGTCCTGCTGAGCAACATGTGCGGCCTGTGCAGCACGACACATCCGCTGTCGGACATCGCGCTGTTCTCCGGGCGCCGCGCCGGGAAACCCGGGCGGGAAGGGAACACGCTCGGCATCTACGCGTGCGCGAATCTGGCATGCAGCCAGTACATCCGCGGTGAGCTGACGTCGGACGTGCCGCAGCCGTTCGAGTCGCTGACGCTGGAGGAGCGTGTCTTCCGGCTGGAGGACAAGCTGCACCGGTTCGTCGAGCGGGTGCTGGAGTCACGCTGACGCCCGCCGGCCGCTGTGGCATGGGGAACTCGCGTGATCAGAGACGTAACTCGCGTGATGGGAAGCGTAACTCGCGTGATCAGAGGCGTATCGCCTCCCAGCACGCGAGTTACGCGCTCAATCACGCGAGTCGTGTCCCCTTCGTGCCATGGCAGCTCGGCACAAGATGTGGCTCTTCTGCATCGGCGGCCACGGCAGGGGCGCGGATGTCCGTCCGCTCGCGCAACACCCGAAACCCCACCCGAAACCGAGCCGGACCCTGCCTCAGAACCGGAACCGCAGGATCCGCCCCATCTTCTTGAACGCCGGGAACAGCCCCGCGAACCACAACTGCGCCCGCATCGACGGCGAAATCCGCGCCTTCACCTCGGGCGTCGCGTAATCCGTGGAGTCCAGTTTCGACACCAGCGTCAGGCCGAGCCGTTCCAGTTCGGAGATCTCGTCGATACCCCAGTACAGCGTCGCCTTGGCCTTGCGGACCACGGGATTCAACTTCTGCAGCTTGATCCCCAACCTGCTGAAGACGTCGAAGACCATTTCGCCGCCCTGCGGGAAATGCGCGATCAGCCGCCGCAGCAATTCCTCGCCTTCGGACGGCCGCAGGTACATCGTCAGCCCCTCCGCGATCACCAGGCCGGGTTTGTCCGACGGGATCTCGTCGAGCCAGCCGAAGTCGGTCACGGACGAGCCGATGGTCCGGTAGCCGTCCCGCGCGGGGTAGATCCGGGCGCGCAGGTCGACGACCTCCGGGTAGTCGACGTCGAACCACCGCACCGAAGGCGGCGGGTCGACGCGGTACACACGGCTGTCCATCCCGCAGCCGAGCTGGACGACGGTCGCGTCCGGATGCTCCCGCAGGAACGCCGCCGCCCAGTCGTCCATCGGCTTGGCGCGCATCGCGACGGTCAAGCCCATGTCGGCGTTCACGCCCAGCGAAGCGAAGTCGTAGTCGATCTGCCCGACGGCCTCGTCGGCGGCCTTGTCGCCGAGGATCGGCCGGTCGCCGCGGGCGTCGAGCGCCCGGCCGTACAGCGTGGCGAGCATCGTCGCCTTCTCTTCGGTGAACCGGACCTTCTCCACCGCACACCCCCGTCAGAAGTTTCACAACCTTCTGAAAACTCTACTCGCGCGGACCCGCGAGCGCCATCAAGGAAGCGTCAATCCCGGGCCGTGTAGTCGTGGACGTAGGTCTTGGCGTCGAGCAGATGCCGCAGGGTGATCTCCCGCGCGGCCGCCGCGTCCGAACCGCGGATCGCCTCGAGGATCGCGCGATGCTCGTCGACGGCCTTCCTGATCTGCCCCGGAAGCCGCAACGCCGCCCGCCGCTCCTCGCCGACCAGCGACAGCACCGAACGCAGCAGATCGGTGACGTCGTCGTTGCCCGCGTTCTCCGCGATCACCCGGTGGAATTCGGCGTCGGCAGCGATCACGCGCAGCATGTCGTCGTCGGCCGCGGCCCGGTCCATCTCGTCGACGGTGCCCTCCAGTCGCTCGAGCACCCGTGGCGTGTGGTCGAGCGCGAGCCGCTCGGCCAGCGTCGGCTCGACGGTGGTCCGCAGGTCGAACAGCTTCTCGACCAGTTGCTCGTGCTCGGAGAACCAGCCGCGCAGGGGCCGCTCGTCGAGCTTCTCTCGGACATACGTGCCAGACCCCGGCCGCACCTGCACGTAACCGATGGAATCCAGCACCCGCAACGCCTGCCGCAACGAACCGCGGCTGATGCCGAGCTGCTCGCAGAGCGCCCGTTCGGCGGGCAGTCTCGACCCGGCGGGGAGCCTGCCGGAGTCGATCATCGTGCGCAGATGATCGACCGTCGCACTCCACACCTGTTCGCGCTCGTCGCCCGCCACGGTGCCATCCTCGCAGGTTCGGCGGAACGCCCGGAATTGTCGGTGAGGGGTGTCATCATCCGAAGATGACTGGGGTGGCAGGGCTGATCAAGGCATGGGTGCACGGCTGGGCGCTTTCGCGCGGCGTCGGGCTCCCGGTCGCCGAGCCGGACGGCTACCGGCTCGACGTCGGGCGTCCCGGGCACCGCGTGAGATATGTGCTGGCGGACGCCGGAGCGGTCGCGCGCCGGGCGCGTGCGCTGACCGAGCCCGGAACCTGGCTGAAGGTGAGCGGCTCACGGGACGAGGTGGCGAAGACGGTGCCGCCGGAGTGGGAGGTCGGCCCGCCGGAGTATCTGATGAGCGCCCCGATAGCGCTGCGGCCCGTGATGGCCGCGCCGGAGCCGTACCGGGCGGAGCTGGTCGGCGACGGCGTGGTCACCGACGTGGTGGTGCGCGCGCCGGACGGCTCACGCGCGGCCACCGGCCGGGTCGCGATAGCGGGCGGTACAGCGGTGATCGATCAGGTCGTGACGGAGCCCGAGCATCAGCGGCGAGGCCTGGGCAGATTCGTCATGCGCAGGCTCGACGAGGTGGCGGTCGCCGCCGGGGCGGAGCGCGCGGTCCTGGTCGCGACGGAGGAGGGCAGGGCGTTGTACCTGACGCTCGGCTGGACGGTCGCCGCGGAGATCACCGCGGCTCATCTACCGGAAGGGAACTGAATGGCCCTCGCCGACTGGTGGTGCGCCGCGCTGGGGTACGTCCGCCGCCACCGGGACGAGCGGCCGGTCGCGGCCCGCTGATCTGGATCGACCCGGTGCCCGAAGCGAAGACCGTGAAGAACCGTATGCACATCGACGTCTTCGGTGCCGCGGCCGGGGACCCCGAGGGCAACGAGTTCTGCGTCTTCGCACCGAACGAGACATAACGGGCTCGTTGAATGTTCGACTAGACACATCCGGAGCGCGAAAGGAGGTAACGGTGCTTAGGGTGCGGACGTGAGCGCTTTATGACGTGGTGGCACGCGGTAGTGATCTTCGTCGCGGGGCTCTGGGCGGGCACCATCAACACGGTCGTCGGTTCGGGCACGCTGGTGACCTTCCCGGTTCTGGTCGCCCTCGGCTACTCGCCGCTGACGGCGACGACGTCCAACGCGATCGGCCTCGCCCCCGGCACGGTCAGCGGGGCGATCGGCTACCGGGCGGAGCTCAAGGGCTACTGGCCCCAGGTCGCCAAACTCGCCGTGGCGTCGTTCCTCGGCGCGATCTGCGGGACGATCCTGCTGCTCTCGCTGCCGAAGGACGCTTTCGAGACCGTCGTCCCCGCACTGGTCGGCCTCGCGGTGGTGCTCGTGATCGTCCAGCCGCGAGTGGGCGCCTGGGTGGCGAAACGCCGTGAGGAGAACGGGACGGTCCACAAGATCGGGCCGCTCCTGTTGTTCCTGATCTTCCTGATCGGCATCTACGGCGGGTACTTCACGGCCGCGCAGGGCGTGATGATGATGGCCGTGATGGGGATGCTGATGTCGGAGTCGCTGCAGCGGCTCAACGGCGTCAAGAACGCCCTGTCGGCGGTCGTGAACATCGTCGCCGGCGCGATCTACGCCTTCATCGCGCCGGTCAGCTGGCCCGTGGTCGCGCTGCTCGCGGTCGGGTCGACGATCGGCGGCCAGATCGGCGCGAAGATCGGCCGCAAGCTCTCGCCGAAGGTGCTGCGCGGCGTCATCGTCGTGATCGGCCTGGCCGCGATGGTGCAGCTGCTCCTCAAGTAGGGAACGGCCCGCACTCAGCCGACTAAACGCGGGTCGACGAAGCGCGGGCCGGCCAAAAGCGTGCTCAGCGCGGGAAATCCCCGGCCGCTTCGAGGAAGAGATCGTTCTCCTCAGGCGTCCCGATGGTCACTCGCGCGCCTTCGCCCGCGAAGGGACGCACGATCAGCTTGCGCTCCAGTGCGTGCTCCGCGAACTCGGTCGTCCGCTCGCCCAGCGGCAGCCAGACGAAGTTCGCCTGCGTCTCCGGCACCTCGTAACCCTTGGCCACCAAGGCATCCCGGACACGCGTGCGCTCCGAGACGATCTCCTTGCAGCGTTCCAGCAGCTCATCGGCCGCGTCGAGCGAGGCGATGGCCGCCGCCTGGGCGATCATGTTCACCGAGAACGCGACGTAGACCTGCTTCAGCGCGACGGTGATCGCTTCCGGGGCCACCGCGTAACCCACGCGAAGACCGGCGAGGCCGTACGCCTTCGAGAAAGTCCGCAGTACCGCGACGTTGTCCCTGCCGCGCGCGAGTTCGACGCCGTCCGGCACCTCGGCGTCGGTCACGAACTCCTTGTACGCCTCGTCGAGCACGACGAGCACACCTGCGGGCACGGCGTCGAGGAAGCGCTCCAGTTCCGCTCGCCGCACGACCGTCCCGGTCGGGTTGTTGGGGTTGCACACGAAGACCAGCCGCGTCTTCGGCGTGATGGCGGCCAGCATCGCGTCCAGGTCCAACCCATGTCCACCTGTCAGCGGCACCTTCACGCTGACGGCGTTCGCCACCTGCGTGACGATCGGGTACGCCTCGAACGAACGCCACGGGAAGACGACCTCGTCGCCAGGGCCGCACAGGGCCTGGATCATTTGCTGGCAAAGGGAAACCGAACCGCAGCCGACGGCGATCCGCTCGACCGGCTCGTTCAGCTCGCGGGCCAGCCGCTCGACGAGTGCGGAAGCGGTGATGTCCGGGTACCGGTTGATGCCCTGCGCCGTCTCGGCTATGGCCTGCGCCACACTCGGCAGCGGCCCACCGGGAACCTCGTTACTCGCCAGCTTGATCGCGCCCTGGATTGTCCGGCCAGGGACGTACTTCGGCAACGATTCGAGATCCGCACGCGGCGAAACAGGTGACATCTTCGGCGCTCCTACGTCTGGGGGACGGCTCCGACACCGTATCCTCCCGCGCGAGCGCAAGCTCCGAATATTTACCTAAGAGTGGTCTGATGGAGGAATGACCCTGACGACCACCGTGGAACACCAGCACGCCGACGGCCACACGCTGCGCCTGACCTTCGCCGAACCGGATGGTGTCGTCCGCGGCGGGCTCGTGGTGCTGCACGAGGAGGCCGAGGAGGTCGAAGAGGGTCTGGGCCTGCTCCTGGCCGGGCTCGCCGGCGAAGGCTGGCTCACCGTCACCCCGCATCTCGACCGGGACGATCTCACGCAGCAGGACCTGCTCGAAGCCACCGACGCGACGCTCTCCTGGCTCGCCGAGCGCGGTGTCCAGGCGGATCTCGTCGGTGTGGTCGGTTTCGACCTCGGCGGGACCGCCGCGCTGGTCGTGGCGTCGAACCGCAGGCTGGGCGCGGCGGTGAGCGTGGGCGGGCAGGGCGTCACCGGGCTGCCGGTCCTGATCGAGATCGCGGGACGGCTCACCAGCCCCTGGCTCGGCATGTACGGCGACGCGGGCGACGAGGCCGGAGGCGCCGAAGTCGAGCAGCTTCGCGACGCGGCGGCGACGGCGAACGTCGCGACGAACGTCGTCCACTACCCGGGCGCCAACCACCGTTTCGACGCCGACCCGGACGCGGCCGCGGAGGCCTGGCAGCGCACGCTGAATTGGTTCGACGCCCACCTGCGATGACTCCGTTCGCGCTAGCATTCCCCTGAGATGTGACAGGGGAGGGTCCGATGGCACAGACACCCGAGACGCGCGTGACGGCACAAGCCGCGTTCGGCGCTTCGGCGCCCGCCTTGGTGCCGCTGGCGAGCAAGGTCCGGGCGGCCAAGACCGATGCCAAGAAGGGGACCGTCAAGGTCACCGAGGACGCCGCCAAGAAGCTCATCGACGCGCTGCTGAAGGCACGTCAGGAGCTCGACGCCCTGATCAAGGGTTCGACGGAGTTCAAAGCACCCTTGAAACTGGGAGACAACTTCGTCGGGCACACGATGAGCGAGCGTTTCCAGGGCGCCGCGACCAAGGGGACCGAAGCCGCCGTGCCCGTCCTCAAGGACTTCGCCGGTGTCCTCGAAGACTTCCAGCTCACCGTGAAGGCGGCGCGGAAGTTGTACGTCGCCGCGGACGAGGAGGGGCAGGAACGCATCGAGCGGATCGCCCGCCGGTTCGACATGGAGGACGTCGTCGACCACGAGCGGAAGGAAGAGCGCTGATGCGGATCCTGCCGATGCCGTGGCCGCCGCGCGAGCCCGATCCGGAGCCCGGCCCCGACAGTCTCTACGCCGACATCGACTACATGACCATCCCGCACCGTGAGCTCTACGAGATGGTCCACAACGAGCTGGACCTCGCGAGCGCGGAAGCCGCGGCCGGGCAGTGGGCGACCATCGGGGTGGTCCTCGACCGGATCGGTTCCGAGCTGAGGGCGGCCATCGTCGCGACCGCCGACGGCTGGACGGGCGAGGGCGCCGAGCGGGCGCGTGACGTCGCGATCAAGCTCGTCGACTGGGCGAGTGAGACGAGCCTGCGGGCGGACAACGTCGCGAACTGCGTGCGCCGCCAGGCGGATATCGCCGAAACCGCGCGGCGCACCATGCCCGAGCCGCCGGGATATTCCCCGCGCCCGAAGCTGCCGGAGCGGCCGACACCTCGTCCGATTCCGGTCGCGGATTCGGATTCGACGCAGGCCATGTCCGCTTCGCCGCCGTCGGGAGGCGGTTTCGCCGAAGCCGGGCGGATCGTCGCCGAACCCACCGACGAGAACGCGCAGGACCTGCACCGTCAGGCCGCCGACGTGATGACACGGATGCAGCGGAGCTCCGGCGAGGTCTACGAGAACGTCCCTCAGTTCGTCTCGTACGGCGAACAGCCGAAGATTCTCGAGAAGCCCGAAGAACCGAAGCCGGATCCCGAACCCGACCCGAAACCGGAGGCGCCGCCGGACGATTCCACGCGCAGCAGCGGCGCCGACGACGCCGGTCCGATCCAGGTGCGGGAGCCGGTCGTCGAGGCGCCGCGTCAGCCCGGCGCGAGCAGCGGGGTCTCCGTGCCACCGCCACCCGGCACCTCCGGTGGGACCCAGGAGCAGCTCGGGCAGGGCAACCGATCCGGTGTCGGCGGGTTCGGTCCGTCGGGGCAGCAGCCCGGTCAGATCGCCGGGACCAGGGCCGCTGCCGCGGGGATCGGCGGCGTCGGCGGGATGCCGATGGGCATGATGCCGCCGCCAGGGCAGCAGGGCGGCGAAGGCCGCAAGTCCCCGGGCTATCTCGTCGAGGATTCCGACGTCTGGGGGCTCAGCGGGCACGTGACCCCGCCGGTCATCGGCGAAGATCCGAGGACCGACCGCTGATGGACTGGATCCGGCTGCACGTCGGCGAACTCTTCCTGCTCTGGTCGGCGCACGGACGCGACGAGCTGCCCGCGGTACTGGAGGTCCCGCACGTCGGGCGGACACCCGAGTTCCGGGCGGAACTGGTGGCCACGGCGAGCGCGACGCTGTCCGAACGCGGCCTCGGCACGGTCGAGTCGCCCGCGCCCGAGCTGGTGCGCCTGCTGCACACCGTCGCGAACAGCGAACTCACGCTGGACCTGCGGCTCGACGGCGAACCGGCGTACCGGGCCGTCGGCTGCGTGTCCGACCGCGGCGCGGTCGCGATCGGCGTTTCGGGTACCGACGTCGAGCTGTCCGCGCTGCGGGAGCCGCTCGTCGCCGCGACCCTGCTGCAGGCGCTGCCGCCGTGCGAGCAGGGTCGGGGCCTCTCGGTCAACCTGCGTGTCGACGACTACACGGCCGCGTGCGAGGCGGGGGAGCGCGGCGGGCAGCCGGCGTTCTCCGACGTCCTGCGCGACGCCGGCCTGCGGGAACCCGAGGTCATCGTGCTGGTCCGGATCGCGACGCGGCGGATCGGCGGCGGACGGCTCGGGGCGGCCAGGAAGTCGTGGGAGGGCCGCTGGGTGCGCGGCGAAGGCACGTTGACCTGGGTGGACACCCCCGACGGCCGCTACGGGCTTCGCCGCGATCGAGGCTGGCTGACCGTCACCCCGCTCGACGCGTCGCGGCTGAAGTCGATGGCGTACGAGCTGTTCACGGGGGCTCGCCAGAGCGGTTAACGAGGGTTAACATCGCGGGGTGACGCACACCGCCGACGCCCCAGAAGTGCTCTGGCGCCCTGAGCCGAGCCGCCTGTCCGACACCAAGATCGACGCGTTCCGCCAGTGGCTGCGCACCGAACGCGGCGTGGAAGTCGACGACTACAACGCGTTGTGGGAGTTCTCCGTCCAGCGCGTGCCGGAGTTCTGGTCCGCCGTCGCCGACTTCCTCGGCGTGCGCTGGCACGACGAGCCCGGCGAGGTGCTCACCGGCGGGATGCCGGACGCGCGCTGGTTCGAAGGCGGCACGCTGAACTACGCCGAGCACTCGCTCATGCCCGGTGTCGCGGGCGCCGCGAAGGCCGACGACGAGGTCGCCGTGATCTTCCATCGCGAAGACGGCCTCTCGTCGCAGCTGACGTACGGCGCTCTGCGGTCCGCCGTCGCCTCGGCGCGGGAGGGGCTGCGCAAGCTGGGAGTGTCCAAAGGGGACCGGGTCGTCGCGCTGGCGCCGAACTGCCCGCAGACGCTGATCGCCTTCCTCGCCACCGCGAGCCTCGGCGCGATCTGGTCGTCGTGCTCGCCGGACTTCGGCGTCCGCGCGATCACCGACCGCTTCGCGCAGATCGAGCCGAAGGTGCTGATCGCCGTCAACGGCTACGTCTACAATGGACGGTGGTTCGACAGCCGGTCGACGGTGAACGCCCTGCGGGACGAGATCTCCACACTCGAAGCCACCGTGCTCGTCGACTACGCCGGTGGCCGCCTCGACGGCACGCTCGACTGGGACACGCTGCTCGCCGACAACGACGGCGCGGAGCTGGCGTTCGAGCCCGTCGACTTCGGCCACCCGCTGTGGGTGCTGTACTCCTCGGGGACCACCGGCCTGCCGAAGGGGATCGTCCACGGACACGGCGGGATCACCCTCGAACACCTCAAAGCCCTTGCGCTGCAAAGCGATCTCGGGCCCGGCGATCGGTTCTTCTGGTTCACCACCACCGGCTGGATGATGTGGAACTTCCTCATCTCCGGCCTGCTGACCGGCACCACGATCGTGCTGTTCGACGGCAGCCCGGGACATCCGGACCTGAACGTGTTGTGGCACTTGGCCGAGCAGCACCGCGTCACCTATTTCGGGACATCGGCGCCGTATATCCAGAGCTGTCTGAAGGCCGGTATCAAACCGGCCGAGCGGTACGACCTCACCGCGTTGCGCGCCTTGGGTTCCACCGGCGCGCCGCTGAGCGTCGAGGGCTTCCGGTGGATCGTCGACGAGGTCGGAAAACGCGTCCAGATCTGCTCGGTGTCCGGCGGCACGGATCTGTGCGCGGCGTTCGTCGCGTCCGCCCCGGACGTCCCGGTCTGGCTGGGCGAACTCTCGGTCCGCGCGCTCGGCGCCGCCGTCGCCGCGTTCGACGAGGCAGGGAAGCCGGTGGTGGAGACGGTCGGCGAACTGGTGATCACCGAGCCGATGCCGTCGATGCCGGTGTTCTTCTGGAACGACCCGGACGGGTCGCGGCTGCGCGAGGCGTACTTCGAGATGTACCCCGGGATCTGGCGGCACGGCGACTGGATCCGGATCACCGGACGCGGCTCCGCCGTCATCTACGGGCGCAGCGATTCGACGCTGAACCGCGGCGGCGTCCGGATGGGCACGGCCGAGTTCTACCGCGTCGTGGAGTCGTTCGACCAGGTCGCGGACTCGCTGGTGATCGACACGTCGGCGGCGGGCAACGAGGACGGGCAGCTGCTGTGCTTCCTCGTGCTGACCGAGGGCGCGTCGCTCGACGAGGTCGAGCCCGCCCTGCGCAAGGAACTGCGCGGTGCCCTGTCGCCGCGGCACGTGCCCGACCGGTTCGTCCAGGTGAGCGAGGTGCCCCGGACGCTCAACGGCAAGAAATGCGAGGTTCCGGTCAAGAAGATCCTTTCGGGTGTTTCCCCCGACCGCGCCGTCAGCCGGGACGCCCTGCTGAACCCCGACGCCCTTGTACCGTTCGTGGAGCTGGCGAGGAGCTGAACGTAGGGACGGGACTTGGCGGGCGCTTGGCGGGTGGCTGGGGCCACCTCGGTGGCGGTGATCACCTGGGTGACGCGGCTGGCCGGGCTGCTGGCCCTGGTCTCGGTGCTGGTCCCGGCCGGGCGCACCCTGCGCGGACGCGTCGCCGAATGGCTGGAACTGCCGCACGAGGCCACGGTCGGCGCGGCGACGGTCGTGCTGGTGACCGGTGTGCTGCTGATGCTGCTCGCCACCGGCCTCAAACGGCGCAAGCGGCGGGCCTGGCAGCTGGCGGTCGCCACCGCCGCGCTGCTGACCGTGTCGCACCTCGGGTTGCGGCACGCCCTCGGCGCGGGGCTCGTGTCGCTCGCGCTGCTGATCGCCCTGGTCGCGACGCGGCGCCACTTCATCGCGCTGCCCGATCCGGTCACCGGCCGGTGGCGCGCGGTCCGGGTCTTCCTGCAGCTGACGGTGGCCGGGGTCGCGATCAACTTCGTGCTGCTGTCGGTCGCACCGGTCGTCGCGGATTCCGGCGACCGCCTGGCGCAGTCGACGCTGGCCTTGATCGGCGTGAGCGGTCCGGTCGTGTTCCCCGCGCTATGGCTGGAAGACCTGTCGGCCGCCGTCGGCCTGCTGTTCGGGATCGGCGCCGTGCTGCTGGCGGCGTACTTCCTGCTTCGCTCGGCCGAACCCGCGCCGGAGCTGACCGACGACGAGGTCGAGCGGCTCCGCAGGCTGCTGGGGGAGCGGGACTCGCTGGGGTACTTCGCCCTGCGCCGGGACAAGTTCGTGGTCTTCTCGAAGTCGGGGAAGGCCGCGGTGACCTATCGGGTGATCGCCGGCGTCGCGCTGTGCTCGGCGGACCCCCTCGGTGACCCGGAAGCGTGGCCCGGCGCGATCGAGGAGTACCTGGACGTCTGCCGCAGGTATGCCTGGACCCCGGCGGCCATGGGCTGCTCGGAACTGGGCGCGACCGTCTGGGCGCGCTTCGGACTCGAGGTGCTGGAGATCGGTGACGAGGCCGTCGTCGACACCGAGACCTTCACCCTCGAAGGCCGCGTCATGCGCGGAGTCCGTCAAGCCGTCTCGCGCACGAAGCGCGCCGGCTACACCGCGCGCATCCGGAAAGCCGAAGAGCTATCGCCGGGGGAGCTCGACGAACTCCGCACCCTCGCCGCCACCTGGCGCGGCACCGATACGGAACGTGGCTTCTCGATGGCGCTCGGCCGCATCGGCGACCCCGGCACGATCCTGGTGACCGCCGAACACGACGGACGGGTGCGCGGAGTCCTCCAGTTCGTTCCGTGGGGCGAGAAGGACCTCTCCCTGGACGTCATGCGCCGCGACCGGACCGCCGACAACGGCGTCAACGAACTGATGATCTCCGAACTCCTCCTGACGACCCCGGCCCAGCACGTCTCACTGAACTTCGCCGCCTTCCGGGCCGTCCTGGAACAAGGGCAGCGCATCGGCGCCGGCCCCGTCGCCCGCCTGTCCGCGCGGGCACTGCGATTCTTCTCACGCTGGATCCAGATCGAGACCCTCTACCGCTTCAACGCGAAGTTCCAGCCGCGCTGGGTCCCGCGCTACCTGGCCTACCCCGCGGCCCGGGACCTCCCCCGAGTCGGCGTCGCCGTCTTCGAAGCCGAAGGACTCGGCGGGCGTCCATATGCCCTGCTCAGAGCCCTGCAACGCGTCTAAGGGGGGTGCCTTCCAAGGGGGTCCGCGGGGTGTGTAACCTATTTGAGCAGTGGTCGTTGGGCCTGGGAGGCTTCGCCTAGTCTGGTCTATGGCGCCGCACTGCTAATGCGGTTGGGGGTAACCCCCCCTCCCGGGTTCAAATCCCGGAGCCTCCGCTGGTACCTGTTCCGGCAGGTGCTAGATTGATAACTGAACAAGCGCCCGTAGCTCAGCTGGATAGAGCATCTGACTACGGATCAGAAGGTCAGGGGTTCGAATCCCTTCGGGCGCACGTCTGGTTGAGACAGCACTAAGGCCCTCCCGTTCGCGGGAGGGCCTTTTTGTCTGTCCTGGGTGGAGTGTTACTGGTCGGCCTTGTGATGCAGTTCGGCAGCCCTGACGCGAAAGCGGCGCTTGATAGCGGCTCGGTTTGCCCCCCGAGTTTTCGCTGCGTGGCAGTTAGGGCAGAGCGCGATCATGACTGACGGGTGGTCAAGCCCGTTGAGTGCGAGATCGTCTACGTGGTCCACCTCAAGGATCGACTCGCCACCAGGTGCGGTGTCGAAGGGCATGCCTGTGCACTTGTCGTTCTCGCAGTTGCCGTGTGCGCGGACGAGCACCGCATCGCGCACCGCGCGGCTGCGGGGATAGAGATTGCGGGTCCCCTTGGCCGGCTTACGTCCAGCTTGTCCAGTCTTCGACGACCGGTCGATAAGGCGAAGGTACTCCTGATACGTCTTCCTGCGCTGGTTGTTTGTAGCGTCCTTATCTGGGAGCTGCGGCAGAGGTACGTCTTTGATGTCTTCGTCGTCGATGAGCCTGCGAACACGAGTCGGCCAAGTGTCTAGCTCGGGGCCGGGGACCGCCATCACTTGGAACGCGTACTCGAGACGGAGTTCTTTGCTGTTGTCGGGTGACCACACTTGCGTCCGGCTAAGGATTGCTACCCACGTAGTGAACTTGAAGGTGCCACCTGCCGGGCGGTACCAGTACCGCACCGCCTCAAGATTTCTACGAGCGGTATCGAGTGCCTTGTTCCCACGTGTCAGCTTCTGGTTGCCGTTGCGTCCCTCGCCGCGATACTCGAAGGGGTTTATCGCGTCTGGTGGTTCATCGGCGTATGGCCCCTCCTCATCCGAGAAGATGTTGGTGACGCTGTCGCCGGAAAAGCTGGTGATCCCAGCAACCCCGTTACCGCCGAAGATCTTCCGGATGGCGGTTCGGTTGGGGTACTCCGCGCCAAGACGCGGCGGCCACAACTGGGCAGTTGTGGCACTTGCAAAGCCAAGCCGGCTTAGGCTGTGTGCTGTGGCTTTTTCAGTGAGGTCAGCGGCAGAGAGATTGTCGCGGCCTGGGTGCTGAACGTTGTAGGCGAGACTGAGAACTTTCTGGGCGTGGTAGTACTTGCCGTCGAGTTCGAGGGCCAGCGCGCGGGAGGGCCCGGCCTCGGGTGCCCCGAGGTCGATGACATCACATTGCTGTGCCGCCTTGAGTACCGCGTCGCGACTCGTGAGCTCCTTCAAGGACACCTTGATACCCCCATTCGAACGTACGTCCGAATGTAGCGCAGGGGCTTGCGGGAGTGGAACTCTTTTGCCGCGTACACGACCGTGTCGCCAGAAGGGGCGAACTGTGGTGGAGACCCACCCGGGAGTCGAACCCGGAGTCCAACGGCTTTGCAAGCCGCCGCACGACCGTCGTGAAGTGGGCCAAAGTTTCGCTCATCGTGCCCTCGGCAGGAGTCGAACCTGCGTTCCCGGCTTCGGACGCCGGCGTCGTATCCGTTGGACCACGAGGGCTTGCGGAGGATGCAGGATTCGAACCTGCGCGACGCTCACGCGTCGACCACCGTTTTCGGGACGGTTGCCTTACCGGACTCGGCCAATCCTCCTTGCTGCGCAGCTTGGTCGAACGCCCGCGAGTCGAACGCGGTGACTCCTGATCCCAAATCAGGCGGGGTCGCCAGTGCCCCTCGCATCCGTCGACCGGCGTATCCCCCTCCGATACGCCGACCAGTACCCCTGCCAGGACTCGAACCTGGGACCTCCGCATTCGTAGTGCGGCGCTCTGTCCACCTGAGCTACAGGGGTGAGGTGGAGACGAGTGCACGCCTCCACCGGCGCTCGTCCTGGCCGCCTCTATCGGCGACGGGGACGAGCTTTGGGAAAAGTCTTCTGTTATCAAGGTTCGCGCTGAATAGGCAGCGTCGAGCACCGGCGGGAGGAGTCGAACCCCCTGGGCACGGTTTTGGAGACCGTTCCGCTTCCCAAGCTCGCCGATAGGGAATTGCTTTCGCGCAGCAAAAAGAGAGAAGCCGCCCGGATCGGTTTCCCGATGGGCGGCTCCCTGGCATCATGCGCGCTATGACGTCATGATGGGGAGCCCTTGTCGACCAGAACTCGCTGGTCGTAGCGTCGTGAACGTCGCCAGGAACAGGACGACGAACACACGACGATGGGCGCGGCGGCCGAATGCCGACGCTGCGCCTTTCGCTCGTGCATGTTCATCATGGCTGCCCCTGAGATTGGTCGAGTGCACTCACTATGACTGATGAGTCAATGTAGTGCAATGCTATTTTTCAATCCTGCTCTTCGGGCAAGGGGTATGTGCGGCGGCAGGACCGCGAGCGTGCAGCCGCGAGACGAGGACGAAGTTGATGTTCGTCCGGTTGAGGGTGTTGCGCTGCCGCAACTTGGCCTAACGTCTTGTTGTGGGCTTGAAAGATATCTCTCGAGAAGCGGTGCTTGCGGCGATCGCTGAGCACGACGACGTTGGCGCCGAGCGCTTCAGGTACCTGCATGGTGTGACGCGTGCATCTCGCTACGTAGTGATGCACGAGGGGGCGGACTACGACGCGAAAGCACTTGTGGTGTCAGCGCACCGCTCGGCGGTCGGTGCGGAACTTAGTGTGGCTGACTTTGGGGCAGCTGAGGAAAAGCTGATTGCATGCGTGGGGCGCCTCGGGTTCGAGTTCCGGAATGTCGAAACCCACCGGCTAGCTGTCGGCGGAGAAGGGTTCGGTGAGATCCCCGGTATTCCTGAGGGGACTACGTTCGTCAACAGGCGAGACGCTTTTGATCGTGGAGTCCACAAGCAGCTTCAGGCTGGTATTTCTGGAACAGGCGACACTGGAGCGAAGTCCATCGTTGTCTCAGGTGGATACTCGGACGACAAAGACTTTGGTGACGAGATCATCTACACCGGCCATGGCGGACGGGGGCCGTCGGGTAAGCAGATTGAAGATCAAAGCTTCGAGGCCAGTGGAAACGCTGCATTGGTGAGAAGCAGTGTAACTGGTGAGCCTGTTCGGGTAATTCGTGGCGCTGACAAGAAGTCCTCCTATGCGCCAGATTCGGGTCTTCGCTATGACGGTCTTTATCGGGTTGCTGAGGTGTGGCGTCAGCCTGGTGCGGACGGCTTCGTGGTCTGCCAGTTCCGTATGATAAAGCTGCCAGTAGGGACCGTGGTGGCTGTGGAGCCGCCAACTCAGGCATTGCTGCCGATTCCCGCAGGTAACGATGCTCCTGTCCGGCTTGCGGCCAAGGTTCAGCGCTTGATTAGGTCCACCCAGGTGGTCAACTATGTGAAACAAGTGCATGACGACGTGTGTCAGACTTGTGGGGTTCGACTTAGAATTGGCGACAAGGCCTATTCTGAAGGGGCTCATATTCGTGGCCTTGGGCGCCCGCATAATGGCCCGGATGTCTACTCGAACGTCCTTTGTCTATGTCCTAATTGCCATGTGTTGTTTGATTATGGAGCCATGGTGATTAGTGAGGATATGAAAGTGGTTGTGCATGGCGAGGTGGTGAGCGAGCTGCGCCAGCATGTAGATCACCGCATTGATAAGGATCATCTCGACTATCATCGGGAGCACTACACTTAAAATCAATTGTCAAAGACGCTGGTCAGCGCCTGGCGGATCAACCCCGCCAGATCCGCCTCCCCGTCCGTCTCCGCCCAGCGCACAAGCGCCACATGCGCCGCCCCAAGGCATGCCATAGCCGTAGCCCGCACCTGAAACTCCTCGTCCGGCGAGGGCGAAGAACGACAGAGGGCGGCCACGATGGCATCGGCCGTCGCGTACTGGCTGTCCAGATGCCGCGCCCGCAGCGCCGGCACCGAGATCATCAGCCGTAGCCGCGCCAGCAAGAACGCCTTCTCCTGCGAAGAACCCAAAGCGGCGGTTGACTCCAGCGCGCGCCCGATCCGAAGAGGCAACGGCCCAGGAGGCTGCTCAAGCACGGCAGAAGCCGTCACGGGGTCGTACTCGTCGTAGAGGACCAGGTCCTCCTTCGTCGGGAAGTGCCGGTAGACCGTCATCGCCGAGACGCCCGCGGCCGCGGCGACGTCGGCGACGGTGGTCGCGTCGTATCCGACGTCGGTGAAGAGGCGGATCGCGTGCTCCTGCAGAAGGAGCCGCGTTTCGGCGCGCTGGCGGTCTCGGAGGCTCACGTGGTAGACACTATCAAAGTGTTAGTCACTAACATCTGGGGTGCGCAATGAAGACGGCATTGGTGACCGGGGCGTCGCGGGGGATCGGGGCGGCGATCGCCCGGAGGCTCGAGAAGGACGGCATAACCGTCCAGAGACAAGACAGCAGTCAGGCCGACTTGTCGACCATGGAGGGTGTCGACAGAGCCCTCGAAGGCATCGACAGCCTGGACATCCTGGTCAACAACGCGGCCGCCCAGCCGGCGGGCCCGATCGAGACGGACACGCCCGAGAACTTCGACCGCCTGATGGCGGTGAACGTGAAGGCGCCGTACTTCCTCATCCAGCGAGCACCGCTGAACGACGGCGGGCGCGTCATCAACGTCTCGTCGGTCGCGACCAGGATGGCCAACCCCGCCCAGACGTCCTTCGCGATGACCAAGGGCGCGCTCGAGACGATGAGCCGCACCCTCGCCCACCAGCTCGGACCCCGCGGCATCACGGTCAACGTCGTCGCGCCGGGCGCCACCAGGACCGCGGACAACGGGGCGATCTTCACGCCCGAGTTGACAACCGCGATAGCAAGTCTCACCGCGCACCAGAGGCTCGGCACAGCAGAGGACATAGCGGACGTCGTCGCGTTCCTCGCCTCCGACGACGCCCGGTGGGTGACCGGGCAGGTCCTCGACGCGAGCGGTGGGTTGTTCCTCGGGCCGCCGGGCCAAGGCGCAGAATAGGCCGGTGACGTGGTTCAGCGAGGACGAACTCCGCAGGCAGGCCGGTGACGTCTCCTTCGCGCGCGGTGCCAAGTACCTGGAGTCGGTCGAGACGCTGGACGACGTCGCGGGCGGGGTCACGGCGGTGGTCAGCGGCACCGACCGGTACACGGTCCGGTTGCGCAACATCGACGGCGAGCTGGTCGGCGAGTGCTCCTGCCCGCACGCGGCGGACGGCTTCTTCTGCAAGCACTGCGTGGCCGTCGGGCTGCTGGTCCTCGAAGGCGTGGCGGACGGCGGCGCGGCCGACATCCGCGGATACGTCGAGTCCCTGGACCGCGACGAGCTGGTCGAGCTGCTGGTCGGGCACGCGAACGAGGACCCGGTCCTGTTTCGCAAACTCTCGCTCAAGGCGGGCCGCGGCGACCTCGACGCGTTGCGGCGTCATGTCGAGGGAACGTTGCGGTTGCGGGGTTTCGTCGGTTTCCAGGGGACGGTCGCGTACACCGAGAAGGTGCGCGAGGTGCTCGCCACCGCCAGGGAACTCATGGACGGGCCGCTGTTGTGCCGCGTCATCGAGCTGGTGGTGGAGGCGCTGGACTTCGTCGAGGACTCCTTCGGCGCGCTCGGCTCAGAGGTGTCGGGCGCGCTCGCGTTGTACGCGGAGGCCTGCGCGGACTCGCCGCCGGAGCCCAAGGAGCTCGCGGAATGGCTGCTGCGGCTGGACCTCGACGGCTCGGGCCGGGTCGACGTGAACATCGCGGACTTCACCGCCGGCCTCGGTTTCGAGGGGCTCGCGGTGTTCCGCGCCGGCGTCGAGGAGCGGTGGCGGCTCGACGACGGCGAGGACCCGTACCGCAGCCGCAAACTCCAGCGGCTGCGCGAGGGGTTCGCGGCGATGCGGAACTGGCAGAGCTAGTACCGCTGACGGTTGCGGTACAGCTCCTCCAGATCCCGTCGCCCCGCCTGGTCGCCGGTGTCCGCGGCCGCGCGGAACCAGTGCTCGGCCTCCTGGAAGTTCCCGTGGTCGGCGGCGAGCCTGCCGAGGTTGGTGTACGCGGGGACACTGCCGAGCTCCGCGGCCTTCCGGTACCAGGCGGTGGCCTCGCCGGGGTCGTTCCGGTCGTTGGCCAGCACGCCCAGGTTCGTCATCGCGGCGGCGTCGCCTCGTTTGGCGGCCTTGAGGTACCAGCGTTCGGCGGCGTCGAGCTCGCCGCGCCGGTGGAGCACCAGGCCGAGGCGCACGGCGGCGTCGGGGGCACCGGCGGCCGCGGCCGCGTGGTAGCAGCTTTCGGCACGCGCGAGGTCGCCCCGTTGCTGGGCCTGGTGGCCGAGTTTGATCAGCGACGTCGCGTCGGCCTCTTCGCTCGCCTTGCGCCACCAAGGATCCGCTTCGGCCGTCCGGCCGGTGTCACAGAGCAGGGCGCCGAGCGTGATCATCCCTTCGACATTGCCCGCATCCGCGGCCTCGCCCGCCCAGTACTCGGCGTCCTGGAGTTCGCCGCGCCGGTGCAGCGCCCGCGCCAGTTCCACCA
Organism: Amycolatopsis sp. NPDC057786; assembly: GCF_042797905.1. Taxonomy (NCBI): domain Bacteria; kingdom Bacillati; phylum Actinomycetota; class Actinomycetes; order Pseudonocardiales; family Pseudonocardiaceae; genus Amycolatopsis; species Amycolatopsis sp. NPDC057786. Next base: position 15,871 of record NZ_JBHVKW010000074.1, on the reverse strand, counting down.
TCGCCTCGACGCGGCCCTCTTCGGCGGCCCGGCGCCACCAGTCCTCGGCGGCGCCGGAATCACCTCGTCGCGCGCAGAGATTTCCCAGATGCGACATGGCATACGAATCACCGGCCGTCGCGGCTTCGCGGTACCAGCGTTCGGCCTGTTCCGGCGCGCCGCGCTCGGTCAGGAGACGCGCCAGGGTGCCCATCGCGACCCTGTCCCCGCCCTCTGCGGCCTTCCGGAACCACGTCTCCGCCTCGTCGAGATCGCCGCGCTCCAACGCGGTCGATCCCATCCGCGCCATGGCGATCACGTGCCCGCGTTCCGCGGCCTTCCGGTTCAGATAGTCGTCGACCCTGGTGTTCCACTTACGTTTTCCGTCGGCCACAAGCCCGCTCCTTCCGGCAGCGTCCCTGGGGTAGTCGCTGCTCAGGGCCCCGATGTGACACCATCGCGGCAACGACTACCCGGCGAACCCGGGCTCGAGCGGACAGTGATGATCGACCGATGATGGACTGCGTCTTCGTGCCGTACACCGCGCACGGGCATGTGAATCCGATGCTCCCGGTCGTGGGCGAACTGGTGGCCAGGGGACACCGGGTGCGGGTGGTCCTCTCCGGCACCCGATTCGAAGACGTCGTACGCCGGACGGGCGCCGAACCGGTGGTCTCGCCGCCGGACCATGTCGTGCGGGTGGCGCCGACGGCGCGGCCGCCGGAGATCGCCGCGTGGATCCGGAACCGGACGCACCGTCGGCTCGCCTGGTCGGCGGCGGCCCGCCGCTGCGAGCGGGAGTTCGCCGCCGCCCGGCCCGACCTGGTGATCGCGGACCCGATGGTCCCGTGGGCGCGCCGTCTCGCGCGGCGGCACGCCCTGCCGGTGGTCACGTTCTGGACGACCCACGCCGGCACCGCGGCCGGTTCCGGCCCGGCGCTGGTCAACGCCCTGCCCGAACTCCAGCCGCGGGCGCACCGCTTCAGCTTCGTGGGGCCGTTGATCGCACCGGTCACCACCGAGGACTGCCCGGCGCCCGACGGCCCGACGTTGCTGGTGTCGCCCGGCACCGTCTTCGCCAGAACGCCGGAATTCTTCCGGCGGATCGCGCGGGCGTTCTCGGGCACGGAATGGACCGTGCTGATCGCGACCTCGCACACCCCGCCCTCCGCGCTGGGGCCGCTGCCCGACAACGTGATCGCGCGCCGATGGCTGCCGCAGCGGCAGTTGCTGCCCAGGGTCGACGCGTTCCTGACCCACGGTGGGATGAACTCCGTCCAGGAGGCGCTGGCCCACGGCGCGCGGATGCTGGTCGCGCCCCGGAGCCGGGAGCAGCGCGCCACCGCGCGCAGACTCGCGGAACTCGGCCTCGCCCATGTCTGGGATCCGGCGACCTCGCTCGTGCCGGGCGTCGAGCGCCTGCTCCGGGACGGCCGGGTCCTGGCGAACACGACGTCGATGCGGTCGCGGCTGGCGACGTATCCGGCCGCGTCGCTGGCCGCCGACGCACTCCAGGCCGCGAACGGGAAGTGCTGAAGTCATCACGCTTCGAGGTCGCCTCGCGGTAGGGTCGGTGCCGATGCCCGAGGGGGAAGGAGCGGCTCCGTGCTCGCAGAGATGCGACATCCGTATTTCGTGGACCGAGGCCCCGAACGCGCCGAATTCCGGCAGCGCAACGAAGAGGCGCGTTCCGCCGGGCAGCCTCATCTGATCTTGTTCACCGGCCCCCAAGGCGTCGGGAAGACCGTGCTGGCCACCGAGGCCTGTCACGAAATCGCCGAGCACTACGAGATCGTGCTCTTCTGCGACGCGTTGGGTTCACAGGGCCCGAACGGACGTCTGGAGGCCTCGCAGATCGCCTTGCGTCTTCTCGAAGCGCTTCACGTGGCCCGAGACGACATCCCGGCCCAGGACGACCTCCGGATCCTGGCCCTGCGCAACCGGCTCGCCGGACGCAAGGTGCTGCTGTACCTGGACGACGTGGCCACCGCCGACCAGGTGCTGCCGCTGCTGTTCGGTTCGCCCCAGCTCGCCGTCGTCGTCACCAGCCGAAGCAGCTTCGACAAGCTGCGGATGAACGGTTTCACCACGTCGACGGTCACGACCTTCGGGCCGGAGGCGGCCGCCGAACTGGTCGTCAAGCGCACCGGGACCGTGGTCGGCGCTCGCGAGATCGAGGCCGTCAACCGGATCTGCGAAGGGCTGCCGCTCGCCCTTTCCGTCGCCGCGACACGGCTGAGCGACACGGGGAGCACCCCCGCCGAGTACGTGGCCGAGCTGAGCGCCGGAAACCCTTTGTTCGCCCTCCAAATCGACGACGAGCACCCGGTCCTCAAGATCTTCGACCTCGCCTACACCGAACTGACCGAGGAAGAGCGGTTCGCGTTCAAGGCCTTGAGCCTGCTCCCCGGCGTCGATTTCGGGACGGCCATCGCCGCGGCCGTCCTCGGTTTGGTGGCACCCCACACCAAACGCCTGCTGGAACGGCTCGCCAAGGGCAACCTGATCGAACGCACCGGCCCCGGCAGGTACCGCTACCACAGCCTCCTTCGCGAATTCGCCAAGGACAAGGCGCTTTCCGAGTTCGACGAGTCCGATTTCGTCGGCGTCGCCACGAAGGCCGTCCAGTGGAACTGGCGGCTGGCCGTTTCCCTGGACAAGGCGCTGTCGAACCGTCCCGCGCCGCTCCAGGCGGAAAGCCACTACGCCGAGATCGAGGCCTTCGAAGGCGACGCCTGGGCGGAGTTCACGAAGGAATGGCCCAATATCGTGGCCGCCGCCAAGGAGGCCCGCGCGCTGCCGACCGAGGAGATCGGCGCGATCTTCCCGTTCTCCTTGTGGTACTTCGGTTATCAGACGAAGCGGCACGACGACGTCATCGACGCCTATCAGGAGATCCTCGGCCGCTGGACGGCACCGCCGGATCGCTGGCAGGTCCTCCGTGACCTCACCGGGCTCCACGAAGCGGCCGAAGAATTCGACCGGACCGACGCGTATGTCAAGGAAGCCCTGGTGCTCGACTACCCGCAGGGACGGCAGAGCACCTACGACTGGTACGCCCTGGCCCAGGAAGGCCGCGGCGACCACGAATTCGCGCTCGAACTCTTCGGGAAGTCGCGGGAAGCGGTGGCCTCGATGGAGGTCTCGCGGCAGCCGCGAGCGCTGGCGTTGCTCGACATGCACACGGGCCGGGTATTGTTCAAGCTCGGCCGATTCGAAGACGCCCGTGGGCCCGCGGCGGCGGCTTGGGAATTCTTCCGCGCCGCCGAGGGCGAAGAGGCCAACAAGGCGTTTTCGGGCGGCAGGCTCGGCATGATCCTGCGCGAACTCGGCGAGGACGCCGAGGAGTTGTTGGTCCACGCGTTGGCCCTCTTCGAACGATTGGGAATGGCGAAGCAGGCCGAGGAGATCCGCGCCGTGCTCAGCGAAGAGTGACGTCGAGACCGTAGCGGCCCGAGCCGAGTTCGACCGTGATCGACGGAGCGAGCTCCTCCAGAGGATGCCCGTCGTCCAGCCAAGCGCGGACGACGGAGGCGTGCACCTCGACGGGGCCGGGGCCGGAGAGTTCGACACGCCGCCCCGACGGCGCCGTCACGACGCTCTTCCCCTCGCCGAGGACGGCGCCGACCACTCCTGCGCGCAGGCCGGCGACGACGTTCGTGCCGGTCAGCACCGAGGCGCCCGAGCGGATCGAGCGGAGCGGGTGGTCGTCCGGGCAGGACAGGTGCGGATCGGCCTCGGCCCCACGCCGAAGCTCGGCCGGATACCGGGTCAGCCGGACGAGCCGCCCGGCACGGTCGGTTTCGTGGTGGACTTCGGCGGCGACGCGGTGCGAGGGCAGGATCGCGAGCCGAGGGGCGGGCGGCGGACCGAGCGGGATCTCGTTCGTAGGCTCGGAAAGGCCGAGAACTCGGTAGAAGACGCCGCGGAGCCGCTGGAGGGATTCGCCGGGCACCGAGGTGACCAGCTCGGCGACACCCGCGAAATCGCCAGGGCGGTACTCGTCGAGAATGCTCCGGACCTGAGGGAGGAGCGGACGTCGCCGGTCGAGACGGGGCGCGGTCTCGCCGAGTGCGGAGATGGCCGTTCCCGGCGCGACGTCGTCATCGCCGAAAGCCGCCAGCGCCGTCGGTTTCCCCAGCGCCGCACCGTATCCCGTCACCGACCCGTGGTCGCCGACGATCAGGTCGGCGGCGGCGAGCCCCGCCTGCCAATCGTCCACTTCGGACAGAACGACCAGGCCGGACCGGACGCAGTCGGCCAGCCACGTGTTCAGCTGCCACGGACTGTGCCCGTGCCGGACGTTGGGGTGTACGACGGCGAGCACCTGGAACTCGTCGATGGGCAGCGCGGCGAGCAGAGTCCGGAGGAAATCCGGCCAGGAGCCGAGCAGGGCGTTCGACCACCAGGTGGACGAGGTCAGGACGACCTTGCGGTCACCGGAACCCAGCGCTTCGCGATACCGTTCGCGGTACGGCAGGCCGGCGAGAATCCGGTCGTAGCAAGGGTCTCCGGCGACCACGGCCTTCTCCGCGGCGGCGGGGACCGTCTCGGTGAGCAGGTCCAGCTGAGCGGTGTGGGACAGGATGAAGGATTCGGCGATCGGTTCGCCGTCGTACAGCAACCATTGTGGCGAAAGGCCGAAGATTTGCCGGTTTCCGGTTTCCGGTTTCCGGTTTCCGGTTTCCGGTTTCCGGTTTCCGGTTTCCGGTTTCCGGTTTCCGGGCGAGTATTTAGTATACCCGATTCCGTGCGAAAGAATGACCTTGGGTCCGGTCATATCGGCGATCCCGCCGTGATGGCTCGCCGTGACGACCAGGTCGAACTCGTACCGTTCGGCCTCCGCCCAGGGAATGACGGCCACGCCCACCGTGTCGAGAAGTTCGCGCAGGCCGTGCTGGAACGGATCCTTGGCGCAGGTGAACACCACCTGGACGCGGAAATCGTTCTCGAAGGCGGGAAGCACGTCCAGCAGCCGGGTCACCGTGGTGACGTTGTGCGCGATCACGAGGACTCGGCGGCGGACCGCGACGGTCGCCCAATTCGCCGTCTTGATGCCGACCAGTGCCTCGTTCACGGCCTGACCGTAGCCGATCCGGCGAAGTGGTCTGGATCACGTTGCTCGGTGTCATCGTCGTGTCGCACCCGGTTCCCTCACGTCGCGAGGTGATACTCGGGCGCTCCCAACCCCGTCGAGAGGAACCGCGCGGTGGCAACGCGTACCAGCCAGATGACCACGGCTCAGCGGCTGCTCCTGCTGATCACCCTCGCCGCCGTCGTACTCGCGGTCTTCTGGTTCGTGAGCGGCAAGGGCGACGCGCTGCAGCCGAAGCCGGCCAACCCCGCGAGCGCCGCCGACGCACGCAAGCAGCTGGACGAGCTCACCGTCGCGCCGCGCGGGTCGATGGACGGCTACGACCGCAAGAAGTACCCGCACTGGGACAACCAGGGGAACAACTGCAACACCCGCGAGTTCGTGCTCAAACGCGACGGCAAGGACGTGAAGGCCGGTTCGGACTGCGCCCCGACCTCCGGCAGCTGGACGAGCATCTACGACGGCGAGACCTGGACGAAGCCGACCGACGTCGACATCGACCACATGGTCCCGCTCGCGCAGAGCTGGGTCAGCGGCGCGAAGTCGTGGACCGACGAGAAGCGGCGCCAGTTCGCGAACGACCTGACCCGCCCGCAGCTGTTCGCCGTCACCGACAACGTCAACCAGGAGAAGAGCGACAAGGCGCCGGACCAGTGGAAGCCGCCGCTCGTCTCGTTCTGGTGCACCTACGCCACCGACTGGATCACCGTGAAGCACTACTACGGCCTCACGATCACCACCGCCGAGAAGAGCGCGCTCAGCGACATGCTCGGTCGTTGCTGATCCGCCCGGTTTCGGGTTGGCTGGGGCGATGGCGACCTTCGTACTGATCCACGGCGGTGGCGGCAGCGCCTGGGACTTCCACCTCCTCGAGGCGGAGCTGACCGGCCGCGGGCACGACGTCGTCGCGGTGAACCTGCCGATCGACGACGAGAAGGCCGGTTTCCCGGAGCACGTCGACGCCGTCGTGAACGCGATCGGCGACCGCGAGGACCTGGTGATCCTGGGCCATTCCTACGGCGGCTTCACCGCGCCGCTCGTCGCCGGGAAGCTTCCGGCGCGGCTGCTCGTGATGCTGACCCCGATGATCCCGAAACCGGGCGAGACACCGGGGGATTGGTGGGACAACACGGGTTTCGAGGACGCGAAGGACCTCACCGACGAGGAGAAGTTCTACAACGGCGTCCCCGCGGACATCGTCGCGGAGGCGGGCTCGCACGGCCGGAACCAGGTCAGCGCCGAATGGGCACAGCCGTGGCCGCTGGACGAGTGGCCGGACGTCCCGACGAAGGTGCTCATCGGGCGCGAAGACCGCTTCTTCACGCCCGAGTTCCAGCGCCGGGTCGTCCAGGACAGGCTCGGCTTCGCCCCCGACGAGATCGACGGCTCCCACTCCGTGCCCTTGAGTCACCCGAAAGAACTGGCGGACCGGCTGGAGTCCTACCTCACCAGCGGTCCAGCCGCATGACCTCTTCGAGTGGCTGACGCGCCGCGGGCTTGAAGCTGTCACCGGTGTAGAACGCCGTCGGGATGAGCGCGGCCTGGTGCACGTTCTCCGGCAGACCGAGGATCTCCGCGGCCTCCTTCTCGTACGCGAGGTGCAGCGTCGTCCACGCGGTCCCGAGCGTGACGGCCCGCGCCGCGAGCATGTAGCTCCACACCGCGGGCAGCAGGTTCCCCCACAGGCCCGCCTGGTTGCCGGCGGGCAGCTCCGCGCTGTTCGTCTCCAGGCACGGGATGACGTGCACGGGCACCTCGCCCATCTTGTCGGCCAGGTACTCGACACTGGAGCCGACGCGCTTCTGCACCTTCGACCGTTCGGGGTCGTCCGCGAACAGTTTCCCCGCCGCCCGTGGGGAATCCAGGTACTCCCGGCACGCACGCTGGTACAGCTTCCCGAGCTCGGCCCGTTGCCCGGGATCGGTGATCACGAGCCAGTGCCAGCGCTGCGTGTTCGACCCGCTGGGCGCCTGTAGCGCCACCTGGAGGGCGTGTTTGACCAGTTCGAGAGGCACCGGCCGGGTCAGGTCCAGTCGTTTGCGGACGGTCCGGGTGGTCGTCAGCAGCTCTTCGGGCGTCATCCGGCGATTATGTCGTTATGATCCGCTGGTGGGGAGGCCGCCGCGCGAACGAGGGATGGGCACTTTGCTCCGGCACGTCCTCGAAGTGACCGAGGCGGACGTCGCCGCGTTCTTCGAAGACATCGGGCTGGGTGACTACCGCCCGCGGTTCACGCCGTTCGTCCGCGCGATCGTCACGCACGGGCCGCTGCCCATCCGCGACCTGGCCGCCGAAGTCGGCGTGACCCATTCGGCGGCCAGCCAGACGATCGCGCAGATGGCGCGTCAAGACCTCGTCTCGCTCCGGCCCGGGACGGACGCCCGGCAGCGGATCGTTTCGCTGACCGAGAAGACACGGCGGCTGATGCCGACGCTCGAAGCGGAGTGGGCCGCGACCAGCGCCGCCGCCGCGCAGCTGGAAGCCGAACTGCCGTACCCGCTCAGGGAGGTGCTGGTCGCCGCCGTCGAGGCCTTGGAACGGAAGTCGCTCCGGGAACGCATCGCCGAAACGGACGCCGCGCTCAAGCTGGAGCGTCCGCCCGGTCGAGACTGAACACGGCCCAGACGTACTTCCCGCCGGAGCAGAGCTCATGGCCCCAGTCGTCGGACAACGCGTGCACCAGCTGGAGACCGCGGCTGCGCGCCGCCATCGGCGACGGCTCCTTCAGCTTCGGCCGCGCCGATCCGGAATCGAAGACCCGCAGGGTGAGCCTGCCATCGGAGTACTCGACTTCGAGCCTGTCCGGCTTCTCGCCGTGCTCGAAGGCGTTCGTGACCAGCTCGGAGGTCGCCAGGAGGACGTCGTCGACCGCCGGGCCGTCGAGGCCGAAGCCGGCCAGAGTCGCTCGCACCGCCTGCCGCGCGACGGCGGGCGCCGTCACATCGACCGGCAAGGGGAGGGAGACCACCGGCAACGAGCCCTCCGATCGGGTCTTGGACATCGTCATGGTTCCGCACCTCCCCTCACGAGAGACTCCCAGATCCGCTGTTCGCCTCCCAGATACCCACAAGGGCCGTGGTCGAATCAGGCCCCGTCCGTGAGTTCGGTCTCGGTCAGTCCTTCACGCAGTTTCTTGAGCGTGGCGGCCAGCAATCTCGACACCTGCATCTGGGAAACACCGACACGGCGGGCGATGTCCGACTGGCTCATCCCGGACCCGAACCGCAGCGCGACGATCTTGCGCTCACGGTCGGGCAGCCGTTCCAGCATCGGCCGCAGCGCCTCGCGCAGCTCCGCCTGGCTCAGGTTGGCGTCGGCCTCGCCGAAGCGAGTGTGCGCGGAGTTCTCCAGAAGGTTGTCCAGCGAAGCGCCGTACCGGCCCTGGCCGGCACGGAGACCTTCGTAGACCTCGTCGATCGGGACGCCGAGGTGGGCGGCGATCTCACTGGGCTTCGGGGCGCGGGAGAGCCGGATCGTCAGCTCTTCGCGCACGGCCGAGATGTTCGCGTTCAGCTCCTTGAGCCGCCGGGGCACCCGCACCGACCAGCTGTTGTCGCGGAAGTGGTGCCGCAGCTCGCCGGAGATGGTGGGGACCGCGAAGGCCAGGAAGTCGCTGCCCTGGCCGGGGTCGAACCGGTCGACGGCGTGGATCAGTCCGATCGTCGCGATCTGGACCAGATCCTCCATCGACTCGTCGCGGTTGCGGAACTTGCGCGCCAGATTGCGCGCGAGTTCGAGGTGCGCGCGCACCAGCTCGTCCCGCAGCGCTTCGCGTTCGGGAGCGCCCTGGGGCAGCGCGCACATGCGCTCGAACAGGGCCGGGACGTTCGCGCCGTCTTGCTCGACGGGTTCGGTCACGGCCGGGCCGCCTCGCTCTCCCGGATGAGCTCCACCCTGGAGAGGTAGCCGCCGTCGGCCGGGGTGACGCTCCGCCGCGCGGACGTGGCCAGCGCGGTGAGCAGTTGCCAGGACAGACCGGTCTCGTCGTCGGGTTCCGGAGAGTCCGAAAGCACCGAGACGGTCACCTCGATCCGCCCGTCCTTCCACGAGAAAACGCAGGTCAGATGCCCGTCGGCGGCCGAGGGGAGCAGCATGGAGCAGGCTTCGTCCACGGCCATCCGGAGATCTTCGACGGCGTCCAGGTCGAAGTCCTGGCGCATCGCGATATCCGCGACGATCGTCCGGAGAGTCGGCACCACGTGCGGTACCGCGGCCGTGCGTACCTCGATGAGTTGAGCGCCCTCCCCGTCGGGCGGGGTGTTGTCCACCACGTGTGTTCCTCTCTCCAGCTGCACTGCCGATCCGTCAGATGCCCTGGGTGTGAGCAAACCAAACCCACGTTTGAGCCGCGCAGGGGGCGGGCATGTAACCGGCGACAAACGATCTCCTGGGAAGGCGGGGACCGACATGGCTGACGTGAGCCGGCTGCCGAACGTGGTGGCGGAAGAGTGGGACTGGCAGCTCCGTGGGTCGTGCCGAGGCGCCGACAGCAGCTTGTTCTTCCACACGGACAACGAGCGCGGTTCGGCCCGCGAGCGGCGCGAATCGCGGGCCAAGGCCATCTGCCACACCTGTCCCGTGCTGGCGCAGTGCCGCAAGCACGCGCTCGCGGTGCAGGAGCCGTACGGCATCTGGGGTGGACTGGGCGAGATCGAGCGCCGCGAGCTGTTCCTCCGGGAACGCCGCGCCGGGCGCAAGGCCTTGACCGCGCATTGAGCGCGTCCCGGGCACCGGTCGGCGACGCGCACGACGGCGATCGTGGCGCCCCGTCCGTACTGGGTTAGGGTTGGGACTGTCGTTGCGGGGACAGCCACGCCTACCCGCCGAAGAAGAGCGTGCGTCCGTGTCCGGACTGGGCGCGGCCGTCGCTTGAGACCACAGGCGCGTTCCGGCGCTGAGCGTCGGTTCTCACCTGATGAGGAGAATGTGCATGCCCGCAGCGGACCAGAACACCACGCCGCCCGGTTTCAGCATCACGCTGGACGCCGACGCGTCTGAACCGCGTGTGGTGGTCACCGGTGAGCTCGACCTGCTGACGAGCCCGCAGCTTCAGGAGACCCTCGGGGCCCTGATCACGGACAAACCGTCGGGTCGGGTGGTCGCCGACCTGACCGGCGTGACGTTTTTCGACTCCTCGGCCTTGAACGTGGTGCTCCAGGCACAGCGTCAGGCCGCCGAGAAGGAGGTCGAGCTCGAACTCGTGCCCAGCCCGCAGGTGAGCCGAGTGATCGAGCTCACCGGCGTCGCCGAGCACCTCAGCGTGTCGGAGGAGCCTCCCGCCTGATCCCCCGATACGGTCGTGGGCTCGTGATCCGCGACACCTGGGGGCAGTACGATGATGGGGCGGACGCATGCCCTGACCGGCTGGTGCGCGGGCCTCGCGCTCGCACCCGTCGTCGGGGCGGGCACGGTGCACCAAGCGGTCGTCTTCGCCGCGACCACGGCCGGATTCGCCCTCCTGCCCGATCTCGACCATCCGGGCGCCCGCGCGTCGAAACTGCTCGGCTGGTTCACCGGCGCGATCTCCTGGCTGCTCCGCCGGGTTTCGGCGGCTCTGTACGCGCTGACCAAGGGGCCGCGGGACGAGAAGGTCACCGGTAAGCACCGTCATCTCTCACACACCGTGCTGTTCGCCGTCGGTCTCGGCTTCCTGACCTCCTGGGGCACCGCCGAGGGCGGTCCGTGGGCGGTGTTCGGTGTCGTCGTCCTCGGCCTGCTGCTCGCCGAGGGCGCGCTCGGCGACTGGCTCCTGCCGGTCAGCGGCGCCGCGGTCGGCTGGTGGGTGTGGACCGCCCCGCCGGACAAGGCGGCGCAACTCGCGGAGATCTCCGGCTGGCTCGGTATCGCCGTCGCGGCCGGGTGTTTCGTGCACTGCCTCGGCGACGCGCTGACCGAGTCCGGCTGCCCGTTCCTGTTCCCGATCCCGATCGCGGGCGAGACCTGGTACGAGATCCGGCCGCCGAAGCCGCTGCGGTTCCGCACCGGCAAGAACGTGGAGAACCGGCTGATCTTCCCGGTGTTCGCGGTCGCCGCGGTGGTGCTGATCCCCGGCGTCTGGGAGTACCTGTTCACGACGGTCCAAGGACTGCTCACGCCGGACGGGACGCAGACCGCGGTGCACTGAGGAATGCCCTCGTCTCCGGCGGCGTTGAATCGGAACGCCGGACCCGGTTGAGGAGGGGAACAGTGGACAAGCCCGTGCTGCGCGCCGACGCGCGCCGCAACCGAGCGAAGGTGCTCGCGGCCGCCGAAGAGGCTTTCGCCGTCGATGGCCTCTCCGTCCCCCTCGACGAGATCGCCAGGATCGCCGGTGTCGGCGCGGGCACCGTCTACCGGCATTTCCCCAGCAAGGAAGCGCTTTTCCAGGCCGTCGTCGTGGATCGGCTCGAGCAGTTCGCGCGGGAAGCACGGGAACTGCTGACCGCCGAAGACCCCGGCGAAGCGTTCTTCGACTTCTTCAAACGCGTCGTCCAGCAGGCGTCGCGCAACCGGGCACTCTGCGACGCGCTCGCCGAGACGACCGGGCTGGGTTTCAAAGCGGGCGCGGGCAACGACTTCCGGGCGGCGTCACAGGCGCTGTTGACGAGGGCCCAGGACGCGGGCGCGGTCCGCGAGGACATCGACGGCGACGACCTGCGCGCCCTGATCGCCGGATGCCTGGCCGCGGAACGGTATTCACTCGAAGAGCGTCATCTCGTGCGGATCATTGTCGACGGTTTGCGCACGCTGCGTAACGAAACGTAAGATCGACCCGAGAAGTCCTCGTACCTGCGCTTCGCGTGGCGAGGAGGTGCCGGATGTTCGGTCAGGGTCCCACCACCGGTTCCGTCACGGTCGCGGCCATCGCCGGCCTCGCGACCGGGCTGCTCGTCGCCGCCCTCCTGGTGGCAACCCGTGAGCCGCAGCGCCGCGGGTACGAAGTCGGCACGACCCCGTCGCCGACCACGACCTCCCGTTCGGTCGGGCCGGTCACGGTGACCGTGCCGGGCAGCGCGCCGGAACCGCTCGTCGTCACCCGCACCAGGACGCCGGCGCCGCGCACGGTGACCAGGACCGTGACGCCTTCACCCACCTCGACGGAGTTGCCGCCGTCGACGACCTCGGGGTTCCGCAGCGACTGAGGCAACGTGGGCGGCCCTCGCGCCGTCTGTCCGGGTATGCGACGGCTCCCCGTTTTCGTGCTCCTGCTCGCGTCCTTGACCGCGTGCCATCCCGGCGAGACGGCCTGTGCTGCCATCGGCCTGCAGGAGGGGGTCTCTCTCCGCATCCCGCCGGAAGTGGCCGCCGGTGTCACCCGGGTGTCACTGGAGTTGTGCTGGGCCGGTGCCTGCGTGACCGAGTCCGCGCCCGGCGGCGAGCGCGTCTTCATCCCGACCCGGGGCCTGCCGACCACGCCGGTCCGGACCACGGTGACCCTCGACGAGGGAAGGCCCCAAGTCCTCGACGTGACCCCGACGATCGCCTATCCGATAAACAAGGCGTGCGGAGGCGGCGTGCCGGTCGCGCAGCTGGTCGTGACGCCCGGCGGCGAAGTACGGCAAGGACCGTGAAGGCCGCCCCCGATGAACGGCCTCCACGGTCATCCCCTGTGGCTAGCCGACGTCGCGACGCCGCCAGCCCATGAGCCCGGCCACGAGCGCGACCACGGCGACCGCGGCCAGCCAGACCAGCGGTGTCGCGGTGAACTCCGCGGCGGGCAGTTTCGGAACGTGCGAGAACGGCGATGCGTCCACGGCCGCCTGTGGCAGGTTCAGCACCGGGCCGAACAGGCTGAGCAGCAACGCCAGCCCGGCGATCGCCCACGCCGCCGTCGAAAACTTCGGCGCCAGGCCGAAGAGCGCCACGGCGAGGCCGGTGATCACCCACACCGCCGGAAGCTGCGCCAGCGAAGCGACCACCATGTCCCCGACCGAGTCGGAGACACCGCCCGCCCGCATCCCGTTCGACAGTCCTAAAAGGACACCGCTGACGACCATCATCAGCGCCGTGCCGCCGAACGTGAACACGAGATGGCTTCCCAGCAGCCGCATCCTGCCCACGCTCGTCGCGAGCAGCGGCTCGACCCGCACGGCGGTCTCCTCGGCGCGGAGCCGCAACGCGGACTGCACGCCGTAGAGCGCGATGATCATGGCGAACAGGCCGGTCATCGCCGCCATGAAGGCGTCGATCAGCGCGTCCGTGCCGCCGAGGCGTTGGAAGATCTCCTTGGCCTGCTGGCTTTCCCCGACGACGTCGCCGATACCGCTCGCCACCGAGCCGAACACCGCGGCGCAGACCGCGGTGCCGATCAGCCAGCCGATCAACGGGCCCCGGTGCAGCCGCCACGCCAGCGCGAACGGGCTGCGCAGCGACGCCGCCGCTTCGGCGGGCCCGGGACGCGGCGGGAGGATGCCGGTGCCGACGTCGCGCCGTGGGAGCAGCGCGTACCCGGCGGCACCGACGACCACGGTCGCGGCCAGCGGCAGCAGGAACACCCACCAGCGCTCGTCGGCGAACGGCCGGATCTGCTGCGCCCACCCGATCGGGGACAGCCAGGAGACCCAGGTCGCGTCCGAGGTCGAGTCGCCGACGGCGCGCAGCAGGAACGCGACCCCGACGGCGGTGGCGCCGATCCCGTTGGCCGTCCTCGAATACTCGGCGATCTGGACGGCCACCGCCGCGATCGCCGTGAAGACCAGTCCGGTCACCGTGGTGGCGGCGCCGAGCGCGAGCGAGCCGCCGGCGGGCAGCTTCGCGCCGATCATCAGCCCGGTCTCGACGAGTCCGATGAGGACACTCGCGCCGGCGGACACGAGCACGCCCGCGGTCAGCAGGGCGTATCGGCCGACCACTGCGGAGGCCAGCAGTTCCGCGCGGCCGGAGTCCTCCTCGGCGCGGGTGTGCCGGGTGACGGTGAAGACCGCCATCAGCCCGACGACCAGCGCGAGGAACCCGCCGAGCCGCCAAGCGGTGAACCCGCCCGCGGTCGAGAGGTCGAAGGCCGGGCCGTAGATCAGCGAAAGCGACGGGTTCGCGCCCATGCTCGCGGTGAGCCCGGCTCGTTCGGCGGCCGTCGGGTACAGCGTTTCGAACGTCCCCGAGGACGCCGAAGGCATGATCCCGAGCAGGACGATCCAGATCGGCAGGACGATCCGGTCCCGCCGCAGCGCCAACCTGGTCAGGTGCCAGGTGCCGACCAGTCCGTGCGTCGGTCCGGCGATCAGGGGACGGTCCAGCGTCGCGGTCATTTCGCGCTCGCTTCGGTGGTGTAGTGACGGAGGAAGAGCTCTTCGAGCGTCGGCGGCTGGCTGGTCAGGCTACGGACGCCGACCTGGGTGAGCTGCCGCAGCGCTTCGTCGAGGGAGCGGGTTTCGACGTCGAAGCGGACCCGGTTGCCCTCGACCTTGAGGTCGTGGATGTTCTGGAGTTCGGTGAGCCCGTTCGGCGGACCGGCGAGCTCGGCGGTGATCGACGTCCTGGTGAGGTGCCGGAGTTCGGCCAGCGTGCCGGTCTCGACGGTGTGCCCGTTGCGGATGATGCTGACCTTGTCGCAGAGCGCCTCGACCTCGGCGAGGATATGGCTCGACAGCAGCACCGTGCGGCCCTGCTCGCGTTCCTCCTGGATCGCGTACTGGAAGGTGGCCTCCATCAGCGGGTCGAGGCCGGAGGTCGGCTCGTCCAGGATCAGCAGGTCCACGTGCGAGGCCAGCGCGGCCACGATCGCGACCTTCTGCCGGTTGCCCTTGGAGTAGGTGCGCCCCTTCTTCCTGGGGTCGAGGTCGAACCGCTCGATCAGATCCTTGCGGCGGCGCTGATCGAGCCCGCCCCGCAGCCGCCCCAGCAGATCGATCACCTCGCCGCCGGACAGGTTGGGCCAGAGGTTCACGTCGCCGGGGACGTAGGCGAGGCGCCGGTGCAGGCTCGCCGCGTCCTTCCAAGGGTCGCCGCCGAGCAGGCGGACGTCGCCCGAATCCGCGTGGAGCAAGCCGAGCAGGACCCGGACGGTGGTCGACTTCCCCGCGCCGTTCGGGCCGAGGAAGCCGTGCACCTCCCCAACGGGTACCTGCAGGTCAAGGCCGTCCAAAGCCTTGGTCCGGCCGAAGGATTTGTGGAGGCCGGAGATGGAGATGGCGTTTTCCATGTGTCTGAAGGTACAGTGATTTCACGAAGTTGTGAAGTTAAGAAAACGTATGGATAGTGTGATCACTCTGGGGGACGTAGGAGAGGATGTGCTCATGACGACGACGCCTGAGAGTGCTTCGAGCACCCAGAGAGACGAGGACGCCGTCCGCCGTTACGTGGAGCACCTGGGCCTCACGCTTTCCCAGATCGGGATGCAGCGGATGCCCGCCAGGGTGTTCGCCGCGTTGATGACCACCGACGCCGGCCGCCTCACCGCGGCCGAGCTGGCCGACCAGCTGTCGGTGAGCCCCGCCGCGATCTCGGGGGCCGTGCGATACCTGGAGCAGATCGGGCTGGTCGCGAAGGAACGCGAACCCGGCTCGCGCCGCGACCACTACCGGCTCTTCGACGACCTCTGGTACGCCACCTTCATGAAACGCGACCGCATGATCACCATGTGGCGTGACGCGGCCGACGAGGGCGTTTCGGCGCTGGGCGAGGACACGCCGGCGGGTGAGCGGGTCGCCGAGATGCGGGACTTCCTGAGCTTCATGATCAAGGAACTCAACGACATGTACGCGAAGTGGCACGAGATGCGGGCCGAAAAGGGCAAGTGAGCCCAAGCCGCGATGTTCCGGCGCCCTTGGTCGCGTGCAAGTACATGAAGGCCCCCTTCCTTGCGCCAGGCGCAAGGAC
>NZ_JBHVKW010000073.1:0-43737 GCF_042797905.1 Amycolatopsis sp. NPDC057786 | reverse complement strand
GCCCTTCACTGCGTCTAGCGCAGTGAAGGGGGCCTTCACGTACTTCGCGGTCAGAGAAGCTGCGGCCGCTCAGGCCAGCCAGGCGATGGCGCCGCCGATGGCCAGCACCGCGCCGATCCCCAGCACGACGGCCATGAACTTGACGCTCTTCCAGGTCGCGTAGACGCCGCCGATCAGGAAGCCGCCGAGCGCGAACAGCAGCACAGCGATGGTCGTGTTACTCACGACCGCCACCCTGCCACACGTCCACCACCACGACCGCGCCGGGCCCGCACCTTGCTCTCGTGACCTGACGCGGCTAACGTACAACTATATGGTTGTACTTCGAGAGGAGAGCGAGGAGTCGCTCAACCAGCTCTTCCGCGCGTTGGCCGACGGCACGCGCCGCGACATCCTGGCGCGGGCCATCACGGAAACGCCGTCGGTCTCCGATCTCGCCGCGCATTACGAGATGAGCTTCGCCGCCGTACAGAAACACGTCGCCGTGCTCCAGCGCGCGGGCCTGGTCCGGAAACGCGCCAACGGCCGCGAACAGCTGGTCTCGACCGACCGCGAGCGGCTCCAGCGCGCCACCGAGCTGCTCGACTCCTACGAAGTCCTTTGGCGCCAACGGGTGGCGCAGCTCGACGATGTCCTGCGGGAAGGGGAATGACGATGCCGATCACCTCGGTCACCAAAGATCCCGGGAAACTCCACCTCACCGTCGTGGCGGACTTTCCCGTCCCGCGGAAACGCCTTTGGGAAGCCTGGGCCGATCCACGGCAACTCGAACGCTTCTGGGGCCCGCCCTTCGCGCCCGCCACGTTCACCCATCACGATTTCCGGGCGGGCGGCCGCGCCGAGTACCACCTGTCCGGGCCGAACGGCGAGAAGTGGGCCAATTCCTGGAAGTTCACCGAGGTGAGCCCCATCGACTTCTTCGAGGCGGAGGACGGCGACGACAACGACGAGAACATGCCCACCTCGATGACCTTCACCTTCGAGTCGACTCCGACGGGATCACGGATGATCCACGTGACGCGCTTTTCCAGCGTCGAAGCCATGGAGAAGACCATCCCGGGGATGGAAGAAGGCTTCCGGGCCGCGATGCCCCAACTCGACGCACTGCTGGAGACGTGATGAGAAAACTCAAGATCATCGAGCACATCTCGCTCGATGGCGTGATCCAGCATTCCGAAGACGAGAACGGCTTCCCGTACAGCGGCTGGAACATGCCCTACCGGACGCCCGCCGGCCGGGAGGCCATCCTGGCCGCGCATCCCGAAAGTTTCGACCTCCTGCTCGGCCGTCGTACCTACGACCTCTGGTCGGAATACTGGCCGGACGCGCCGAGCGACCCGCTCGCGGACCGGCTCAAGGCGGCGACCAAGTTCGTCGTCACCCACCGGCCGGAAAGCCTGAAATGGGGCCCGTTCGAGGGAGTCGGACCGGACCTCGTCGGAGGCGTTCGCCGCCTCAAGGCGCAGGACGGTCCGGCCCTCATCCTCTCGGGCAGCTCCACGCTGACCTCGGCACTGCTCGAACACGGACTCGCGGACGAGGTGCTGCTGGCCGTGTACCCGCTCCTTTTGGGCACAGGCAAGCGTTTCTTCGCCGACGGAACGCCTGCCTGCTCCTTGAAGTTCGCCGGCACCACGTGCACCCCGTCCGGCGTGCTCCTCAACACCTACCGCGTTTAGTCCTCTGGATGCGGCAGGTGCACACGCAAGGAACGCATCCAGAGGACTAAACGCGGGGTTAGAGGACGCCCTTCGTGGAAGGGATGCCGCCCGCCCGCGGGTCAGGCTCGGTGGCGGCGCGCAGCGCACGCGCGACGGCCTTGTACTCGGCCTCCGCGATGTGGTGCGGGTCGCGGCCGTGCAGCACCCGCACGTGCAGCGCGATCTGCGCGTGGAACGACAGCGAGTCGAACACGTGCCGCGTCAGCACGAACGGGTAGTTCCCGCCGATGGTGAAGCTGTTGAACTGCTCCGGCTCGCCAAGGTGCACGCAGTACGGGCGCCCGGAGACGTCGATCGCGGCGTGTGCGAGGGTCTCGTCCATCGGGATCCACGCGTCGCCGAAACGGCGGATGCCGCTCTTGTCGCCGAGCGCCTGCCGCAGCGCCTGGCCGAGCACGATCGCGGTGTCCTCGACGGTGTGGTGCGCGTCGATGTGCACGTCACCGGTCGCCCGCACCTTGAGGTCGAGCGAGCCGTGCACGCCGAACGCGGTGAGCATGTGGTCGTAGAACGGGACACCGGTGTCGATCTCCACCTGGCCCGTGCCGTCCAGATCGAGCTGGACCGAAATGGACGATTCCCTGGTGGTGCGATCCACCTTGCCGACGCGACTCATCGCGGCACCTCCTTGCTGGCCTCGAGAAAGGCGTCGTTCTCTTCCGGCGTCCCGATGGTCACCCGCAGGTGCCCTTCGATGCCGACGTCCCTGATCAGCACACCGTTGTCCAAATAGGACTTCCAGGTCGACGGCGCGTCCGCGAACCGTCCGAAGAGGACGAAGTTCGCGTCACTCGGGACCGGCGTGAATCCCAAGCCCAGCAACGCTTCCACCACGCGGTCGCGTTCGGCCGCGAGTTTGGCGACCGAGGCGAGCGTGGCGTCCGCGTGCCGTAGCGCGGCGCGCGCGGCGGCCTGCGTGAGCTTCGAGAGGTGGTACGGCAGCCGTACCAGCTGCAGCGCGTCGACGATCGCGGGCGCGGCCGCGAGGTACCCGAGGCGCCCGCCCGCGAAGGCGAACGCCTTGCTCATCGTGCGCGACACGATCAGCTTCGCCGGGTAATCCTCGAGAAGCTCCACGGCGCTCGGCTGCGACGAGAACTCCGCGTACGCCTCGTCGACCACCACGATGCCCGGCGCCGCTTCGAGCAGCCCGCGCAGCTCGTCGAACGGGATCGACCCGCCGGTCGGGTTGTTCGGGCTGGTCACGAACACGATGTCCGGACGGCGTTCGCGCACCAGCGCGGCCGCCTTCTCGGTGTCGAGCGTGAAATCGTCGCGGCGCGGCACGGGCAGCCACTCGGTGCGAGTGCCCGCCGAGATGATCGGGTGCATCGAGTACGACGGCTCGAAGCCCAGCGCCGAGCGGCCGGGGCCGCCGAAGGCCTGCAGAATCTGCTGCAGGATCTCGTTGGACCCGTTGGCGGCCCACACGTTCGACTCCGACACGAGCACGCCGGTGGACACCGCGAGGTAGTCCGCGAGGTCCTGGCGCAGCGCGACGGCGTCGCGATCCGGATAGCGGTGCAGCGAGGCGGCTTCGGCGCGGACGGCCTCGGCGACGTCGGCGACCAGCGCGTCCGGCGGCGGGTACGGGTTTTCGTTGGTGTTGAGCCGGATCGGCACGTCGAGCTGTGGTGCGCCGTACGGAGTCTTGCCCCGCAGGTCCTCCCGCAGCGGGAGCGAGCCGAGCGTGATCTCCTCGCCGATGCTCATGCCCGCTCCCCCTCGAACCGCGCCGTGATGGCCTCCCCGTGCGCGGGCAGGTCTTCGGCGTTCGCCAGCGCGACGACGCGGCCGGCGATCTCGCGCAGCGCGTCCTGGCTGTAGTCGACGACGTGCACGCCCTTGAGGAAGCTCTGCACCGAAAGCCCGGACGAGTGCCGCGCGAACCCGCCGGTGGGCAGGACGTGGTTCGACCCGGCGCAGTAGTCGCCGAGCGAGACCGGCGCGTACGCCCCGACGAAGATCGCGCCGGCGTTGCGCACACGGGCCGCCACCGCCGGCGCGTCCGCGGTCTGGATTTCCAGGTGTTCCGCCGCGTACGCGTCCACGACACGGATTCCGTCGTCCACAGTGGACACCAGAATGATGCCGGACTGCTTGCCGCCCAAGGCTTCCGTCACCCGCTCGGAGTGCTTGGTCGCGGCGACGCGGCCGGCAAGCTCCTTGTCGACGGCGTCCGCGAGCTCCTCGGACGTGGTGACCAGCACACTCGCGGCGAGCGGGTCGTGCTCGGCCTGGCTGATCAGGTCGGCGGCGACGTGCACCGGGTCGGCGGTCTCGTCGGCGAGGATCGCGATCTCGGTCGGGCCCGCCTCGGAGTCGATGCCGATGATGCCGCGCAGCAGCCGCTTGGCCGCGGTGAGATAGATGTTGCCCGGCCCGGTGACGACGTCGACCGGCTCCAGCGTCGCGCCGTCGGTGTCGATGCCGCCGTACGCGAGCAGCGCGACGGCCTGCGCCCCGCCGACGGCCCAGACCTCGTCGACGCCAAGCAGTTCGGCGGCGGCCAGGATCGTCGGGTGCGGGAGCCCGCCGAACGCGGCCTGCGGCGGCGAGCACAGCACGAGTGTGCCGACGCCGGCGATCTGCGCCGGGACGACGTTCATCACCACGGTCGAGGGGTACACCGCGAGCCCGCCCGGCGCGTACAGCCCGACACGCTCGACCGGGATCCAGCGCTCGGTGACGGTGCCGCCGTCGACGACCTCGGTAGTGACGTCCTGACGGCGCTGGTCGCCGTGGACCTTGCGGGCGCGGACGATGGACTCCTCCAGCGCCGCGCGGACGGCCGGATCGAGGTTCGCGAGCGCGCTGGTGAGCTCCGAGGCGGCCACGCGGACACCGCCGGGGCGGACCTTGTCGAACTTCTCGGTGTACTCGAGAACCGCCTCGACACCGCGATCGCGGACCGCCTCGACCACCGGCCGTACGTGATGCAGCGCCGCGTCCACGTCGTACTCGGCACGCGGGAGCGTGCGCCTGAGTTCGGCAACGGACGGGACCTGTCCACGCAGGTCGGTACGGTTCAGCATGGGTCAAGGGTACGAGGTGGCCGGATCGCCCCGAGCAGGCACACTGGGGTGGTGACCAGCGATCCCACGATGAGGGAGGCCTCCGTGCCGCGAATCGGGTTGTGCCAGCTCACGGCCGCCGAGGATCCCGAGACGAACCTGAAGCTGATTCGCGAGGGCGTGACGGCCGCGGCGGGCGAAGGCGCCCGAGTCGTCGTGTTCCCGGAGGCGGCGATGGCGCGCTTCGGCATCCCGCTCGGACCCGTCGCGCAACCCTTGGACGGACCGTGGGCGTCCACTGTGGCCGTCCTCGCCGAGGAGCACGGCGTCGTGATCGTGGCGGGCATGTTCACGCCGTCGCCCGACGGGCGGGTGAGCAACACCCTGCTCGTCACCGGCGCGGGGCATCACTTCGGCTACGACAAGATCCATCTCTACGACGCCTTCGGTTTCGCGGAGTCCGACACGGTCGCGCCCGGCACCGCGCCCGCCACCTTCGAGGTCGACGGGACCACGTTCGGCCTCGCGACCTGCTACGACATCCGCTTCCCCGAACTGTTCCGAAAGCTGGCCGACAACGGCGCCGACATCGTCCTCGTGCCGACGTCCTGGGGCGCGGGCGAGGGCAAACGCGAGCAGTGGGAGGTGCTGGTGCGCGCCCGCGCGCTCGACTCCGGCTGCTGGGTCCTCGGCTGCGGACAGGCCGATCCGGCCACGACCTCGACCCCGGTGAACCCGAAGGCGCCCACCGGGATCGGCTACTCCACGGTGTCCGACGGCTTCGGCCGCGTCCACACCCAGCTGGGCGCCGGGCCGGAACTCGTGGTCGTCGACGTGGATCCCGCGGTCAGCGGGAAGGCGCGGGCGGCGACGGGGGTGCTGGCGAACCGTCGGCTGTAGCGTCCACAGATCGCTCGAAGAAGGATTCGAGCACCACGATCGTCTGTGTCCCGGTGACGCCGTCGATCGCGTACAGCCTGCGCAGTGACGCCTGCAGTTCTTCGGTGGTCGGCGTGCGCACCTTCACCAGCAGCGAGGCCGGGCCCGCGATGATGTGCGCCTCGACGACCTCCGGCAGTGCCTCCAGCGCGGCCTTGGTCGGTGCGTCGCCCATCCACGAGCCCGCCTCGACCAGCACGAACGCCATCACGCCCCGGCCGACCGCCGCCGGATCGACGTCGACGGTCGTGCGCCGGATGACGCCCTGTTCGCGCAGTTTGCGGACCCGCTCGTGCGCGGCACCCGCGGACAGGCCGACCACCTTGCCGAGCGCGGCGTACGCCTGAGTCGCGTCCTGCTGCAACGCGGTGAGCAGCATGCGATCTATGTCATCCACGGGTTGACCATATCAAGTTCAGCAGTTCATGATGATCGCAATATCTCATTCGGAACACTGGGGTTCTTCATGGACATGGTCAAGGCACACTTCGAAGTCCTCGACGAGCGCTTCGCCCTGGTCAACGGGGACGAGTGGATGCAGCGCCTCCACACCGGCTGCCGGTGGACCGAGGGGCCCGCCTACTTCCCCGCCGGCCGGTACCTGGTGTTCAGCGACATCCCGAACGACCGGGTCCTGCGCTGGGACGAGACCACCGGCGCGGTCGGCGTGTTCCGCGAGCCCGCCGGCTTCCACAACGGGCACACCGTCGACCGGCAGGGCAGGCTCGTCAGCTGCGAACAAGGCGGCCGCCGGGTGACGCGCACCGAACACGACGGCACGACCACCGTTCTCGCGGACACCTATCAGGGCAAGAGGTTCAACAGCCCCAACGACGTCGTCGAGTCCTCGGACGGCGCGATCTGGTTCACCGACCCGAGTTACGGCATCGACAGCGACTACGAAGGCCATCAGGCGGAGAGCGAGATCGGCGCCTGCCACGTGTACCGGGTCGATCCGGTGGACGGTTCGGCGCGGATCGTCGCCGACGATTTCTCGCGCCCGAACGGGCTCGCGTTCTCGCTCGACGAGTCGCTGCTCTACATCGCGGACACGCGGCAGAAACCGAGCCACCTCAGGGTTTTCTCCGTGGACAAGGGACGGCTTTCCGGCGGCGAGGTCTTCGCGACCTGTGACGCGGGCGGCTTCGACGGCGTGCGCGTCGACGCCGCGGGCCGGGTCTGGGCCGCCGCGCACGACGGCCTGCACTGCTTCGCGCCCGACGGCACGCGAATCGGGAAGCTGCGCGTGCCGGAGGTCTGTTCGAACCTGACGTTCGGCGGGCCGCGGCGGAACGATCTGTTCATCACGGCGAGCAGTTCCGTCTACACGCTGCGGGTGAACTTCTCGGGGCCCCGCGTTTAGTCCTCTGAACGCGGTCGTTGCGCGTGGCAAGTACCGCATTCAGAGAACTAACCGCGACGCGGAAGGGACCTTCGCCACGTCGTATGCGGTGAAGGCACCCATCACGGACTAACCGGGGCGGGCGCCCCGCAACATGCTTAGGCGGCGTGCAATGAAGGGGCCTTTCATAGCAAATTTCGCTGTGAAAGGCGCTTCATTGCAGTCTTTCGGCCTGGGTGCGGAACAGTGCACAACCGAGCCAAGCCGAAGCAGCTAGCGCAGCAGGCCTTCCCGGATCGCGACGCGCACGAAACCGGCCCGCCGCCGTTCCCCGGTCTTGTCCCGGATCCGGTCGAGATAGGACCGCACCGTCCGCACGCTGATGTTCAGGATCTCCGCCACGTCGACGTCCCGTTCGCCCGCCGCGACCAGCCGCAGGACCTGCTTCTCCCGCTCGGACAGGACGATCTTGGGCCCGGCGTGGCGGTCTTCGCTGTCCTGGATGATCATCCCGGCCAGCGTCGGCGACACGTACGCGTTGTCCTCGGCGATGGTACGGATGGCGCGCAGGAGTTCGTCGCCGTCGACGTCCTTGGACAGGAATCCCTTCGCCCCGGCCTGCATGGCGCCCAGCACCTCGGGCTGCTCGGCGTGCGCGGACACCACGAGCACCTTGTGCCCCATCTGCCCCACTTCGAGCACGGCGGCGGCGTCCTGGACGCCGCGCAGCTTGAGGTCGAGGACGACGACGCTCCCTGGCGGCTGCTCCTGGACGGCGAACCGCGCGACGGAGTCGGCGACGGCGCCCAGGGCGATGTCGGGCGCTTCGGTGAGGACACGCGCGACGGCGTCCCGGTACAGCGGATGATCTTCGATCACCCCGACGTTGATCGGCGTGGTGCGTTTCGGCTGCTGCTCGTCTGCGTTCACCGGCGTCCTTCGAATCCGCCCGCGTCGGCGCGGGGCGCGACCGGCCGCGACGGGCCGGGCACCTCCGGCGGAGACGCGAGCCCGAACTGGATGGCCTTGCGGACCAGACCGGCCCGCCTTCTCTCTCCGAGTTTGTCACGGATCCGGTCCAGGTATCCGCGAACCGTCCGAACCCCGATGCCGAGGATGCGGGCGATGTCGACGTCGCGTTCGCCCGCCGCGACCAGCCGCAGTACCTGTTTCTCCCGCGCGGAGAGCGCGACGTCCGGAGCAGGCGCGGGACGGTCTGCGTTGTCCTTGATGATCATCCCGGCCACCACCGCGGAAACGTAGGCCCTGCCCCGCGCGACCGTCCTGATCGCGGTCAGCAACTCGTCGACGTCGACGTCCTTGGACAGGAATCCCTTGGCACCGGCGGCGATCGCGCCGAGCACCTGCTCGGGCTCGGCCTGCGCGGACACCACGAGCACGTGATGTCCCAGCTCGGCCACCTGGAGCACGGCGGCCGCCCCGGCGATCCCCGGCAGGCCGAGGTCGAGCAGCACCACGCTGCCGGGCGGCTGCGGCTGGACGTGGAACCGGGCGACCGAGTCGACCACCGCGCCCAGCTCGATCCCTTCGGCCTCGGTGAGGACCCGCACCACGGCGTGCCGGTACAGCGGATGGTCCTCGATCACCGCGACGTCGACCCGGTCGGTCTCCGGCCTGTCTTCGGTCACCTGCACGTTCCGATCACCCCGTCCCACCCACCACCGCGGACACCGCGCGGCCCGCCTGCGCCGGGTCCAGCGCGGGCCCGCGCGGCACCAGCGCCAGCAATCCATTCGGAACCGGTTGCCGTTCGGCTTGGCCGTAGCCGAGGGAGGCGAGCGCTTCGGTGCTCGCCACCGGGTACTTCAGGCCCGTGTCGGTGACGACGTAGACCGTGCCGGAACCGGATTCCGCCACCACCGCGCCTCCCGACGGAGGCACGAAGACGGCGTCGGCGACCAGCGCGTCCGTGCGCGCCGTCACCGGGATCGCCTTCGCACCTTGCGGCAACGGGACCTGTGCGGAGATAACGATTCGAGAACCCTGCGCGCATAACGTCACGGACTGTCCGGTAACGGGCGCTTTTCGCGGGATCCGGTCCGGATACTCCGCGGGATCGGCTCCGCCCGTCCTCGACTTGGCGACCTTCGGCACCGCGGCGACGTCGGCCGCGCGCACCGCGACGGGCGCCGGGACGCCGGTGTAGGCGTCCGCGTTCTCCGGGGTGTTGATCAGCAGGCTCGCCTCAGTCTGGCCGATCGGTTCGAGCCCTTCGGCGCGCACGAGGTAGTAGGACGTCGCGTCGTTGGGCGACGCCATCGCGTCGACGACGCCGAGCACCGAACCGACCTTCGTCGCGGTACCGCCGACCTTCGGGCCGGGCCGTCCGGCGTCTTCGACCGCGCGGTAGGCGAGATCGCGGCCGGCGGCGACGGTACCGATCCACCGGGAGGACACCGCGATCACCGGATAGGTGTCGAACTGCAACGCCGTGGCGGCTTCCGGGGTGAGCTTGTAGCGGCGTCCCGCCGTCACGAGGTAGCGCTCGCCGTCGGGGACACGGACCACGACGGCCTGGTCCCTCGGCAGGTCGACGCCGGCGGCGGGCGCGCCGAGGAGCACCGTCGTCTCCGGTTCGGCCGACGCGGGCGCGTCCTGCGTCGTCCGCGAGCAGCTCGTCCACGGCGTGTTCACGAGCGCGGCCGCCGCGGGCAGCGAATCGGGGGCGCCGGGGATGCCGATCTGCGAACCCCTCGGCGCCTTCGCGAGCTTGTCCGAGGGGACGGTCACAGTGGCCTCGCCGTTGCCGCCGGCCATCAGCCGCGCGGAGGCGTAATTGAGCACGGGATGCAGCGCGCCGTCCTGGCCGAGGATGTAGCGCGCGCCGGTGCCCTCTTCGACGATCACCTTGCCGCCCGCCAGCCAGTCCTTGCCGCCGGACGGGTTCAGCAGACCGATCACGCCGAACACCGCGGTGACCAGCAACGCGACGCCGAGGCCGCACAGGGTTCCGATGACGAGCCTGCGGCTCGGGGCGACCGGATGGTTGGCGTCAGCCGAGACCAGTGCCGAAACCAGTCTCCTGCGGAGGAATTGGTAGGCCTGGATCTGGTCCCGCTGCGTCCACACGCTCCCGTCCCCCGCCGTTCGTGCCCACCCGTTTCGAGGGTGCTCACGTTAGGTTCCGGCCAGGTTCGCGGTGAGGGTATTTTTTACGCCCCTCCCCCGCGCGGGGCGGGGCTACCGTCGTGCGCGTGCACGGAGGAGGGGAATTCCTTGTCGGTTGATGCCCCGGCCCGCCCGGTCCCGGAACAGGCGGCCCCACGCGGGATCGCGGGTGCGGCGCCGCTGCCCTGGCTGCTGCCGATCCGTCCGCTGCAGGCGGCGCTGTGGGAGATCTCCGGGATCGCGATCCTGCTGGCCCTCACCGTCGACGGAATCCCCCAGGCCGTGTGGATCAGTATCGTCACCGTCGCCGGCGTTCTCGTGCTGACGACTTCGGTCCGCTTCGCCGGGCGCCACGCCGCGGGCTGGGCGCTCACCTGGGCCGCGTACCGGCTGAAACGCCGCGACAAACACGAAGTCCCCGATCCGCTGCACCGGCTCGCCGGCCCTGTCCGGGTGCGCCAGCACGTCGACCGCGCGGGCAACCGCTTCGGGGTCGCCGAGGTCGGCGACGGGTGGAGCGCCATCGTGCGGCTCACCCCCGGCGCCATGGCACCGTCGCCGGACACGCTCGTCGGCATCCTGCGCGAGGCGTACACGAGCACCGGAATCCCTTTGTCCAGCGCGCAACTGCTGACCTGGACCGTCCCCAATGGACAATCGTTGCTGCGGGTCCGCTGGCTCACCGTCCGGTACCGGCCCGAGGACGCGCCGATCGCCGCGCTCGCCAGAGGCGGCGGAGAACTCGGCGCGCTGCGCAGCACCGCCTGCGCGGCGCTACGCCTGATGGGCGCGCTGGCCGAAGCCGGGTTCGAGAGCACCGTGCTCGAAGCCGGTGAGGTGGCGGAAAACCTGCGCGTCGCGCTCGGCAGTGGCCAGGGCGCGCCGGTGGACGGCTGGCGTTCCTGGGCTTGGGGCGGCGCGTCGCAGGTCTGCTACCGGCCCCGGTCGGAGCGGGTTCTCGCGCGGACACTGGATCTTCACGTCCCCGGCTCGGCGTTCACCGCGACCTCGTACACGCTGTACCGCTCGCCCGGCGGCCGCGAGAAGTCCGAGGTGACCATCCGGGTCGGCGGACGGCCGGGAGCGGAAACGGTGCGGCCGACCGGGATCGCGGTCACGCCGCTGCACGGACGGCACGCGGCGGCGGTCCGGCGGACCCTGCCGCTGGCGCTGGAGAACTGAGGGGACGGTCCGTGAAGGACTCCTTTCTTCTCTGAGGGTAGGGAAGGAGTCCTTCACGGACGTAACGCGTTTAGTCCTCTGAATGCGGTGGTTGCGTGAGGCAAGTACCGCATTCAGAGGACTAAACGCACGGTCTCGGATGACGAATGGACGTCGCGAAAGTGGCTTTCGCGACATCACTGCCACGTCAGACCGGCTCTATCGGCGCCGTGTGAACCGAAAGGCGCGTGACGCGTTTCGTCCTCTGAATGTGGGCAGTCGCGCACAGAGAGACACCGGCAAAGGTGGCGGATTGCGAAAGCCACTTTCGCAACCTTCAACGTTGCGAAAGTGGCTTTCGCAACGTCAGCGGAGCCTTACCCGTCAACTGAACGCGGCCGGAGAGATCAGCCCCGCACGGCCTCGTAGACGCCGGCGATCATGCCGACGAACGGGATCAGCGAGAGCAGCACCAGGAACTCCACGATATCGAGAGTCCTTGCCCAGTAAGGAGAACGACGCCCCTTCGCGACACGCGTCGCGTAGGTGAGACAGACGCCGGCCGCGACGACGACGGCGCAGCCCGCGGCGAAGACGAACGAACGCGGCCCGCTCGCGGCGAGCCAGAATCCGGCCGCCGCCAGGGCCGCCGCGCCGAAACCGATGAGCACGACCCGCTGCGAGCGGCCGGCGAAGGCGCGCGAGCGCAGCATCAGCGCCAGACCCAGCAGCGCGCACAAGCCCGCTTCCCAAGCCCCGCCGGAAGACGACAGGACCACCGAAGCCGAAACCACGACGAGCCCGAGCGCGACGAGCAGCCCGGTCAGCAACGCCTGCGCGTACGTCGTCCCGCCGACCATGTCCTCGCCGAGCGATGGGTTCTCGTCGGCGCGGAACGCGTCCATGTCGTCGGGCACCCGCGGCAGCGGCAGCCTGCCGAGCCGCAGCGCCATCATCGGCGCGACCGCGGCCAGCGCCGTCGCCACCACCGCGACCACGGCGGCCGCCGAAATCGGGCGGACGTCGGCCAGCAGGACGATGGCGGTCGTGATCGCGCCGAGCCCGGCCGACACCGTCACCGCGACGAACCACGGCAGCCGGTCCGCCACCGAAACGGCCGCGATCACGCCATAGACGGTCACGATCGCGAGACCGGCGGCCAGCGGTCCGGCCGACAGCGAGAACAGCGGATGCGGCGGCAGGATCGACATCCCCGCCAGCAGCGCCGCGCCGACGCCGGCGAGCGCGCCGGCGGCACCGGCCTCCGCGTCGCCGTACGCGCGGCTCAGCGCGCCACCGCCCAGCACCAGGACGAGCGCGAGCAGCCCGGTCCCGATCGGCGCCAGCACACTGCCGGACGCCGCGGCCTGCACCAGCAGTCCCCCGGCGAGCAGCAGCACCACGGACGCGACGATGCCCGCCTTGCGCGCCACCGGCGGCCCCCATCGCCCGGTGCCCGACTCGGCGACGCTGGCGATCGAGTCGACGACGTCGTCGAACAGCAGCGGACCCCGCGGGCGTTCCCGCGGGGTCAGATGGAGGACTTCGCCGTCGCGCACCTGCGCCGCGGCGACCGTGAGCCCGAGCGCGAGCGGCGCGCCGCCGAGCCGCGACAGCACCCAGCCGGGATGCTCGGCCGACGCCTGCCCCGACGCGCCCGCGAGCCGCACGAGCTGCGGGACGAGTTCGGCGAACGTGCTCTGCTGCGGCAGCGCCACGTCGACGCGCGCCCGCGGTGTCACCACCGTGACGCGCCGGGTGGAGCCCGCGATCGCGGCCGTCATGCTTCGATCGACTTGGCGGACTCGATGACCGGGGCGAATTTGGCGCTGCTGGCCTCGGCCAGTTTCTGCAGCCCGTTGTTGACCGCCTCCAGCACGATCTCCGAGAGATTGCGCGCGTCGTACTGACGCACCGCGCGCGGGTCGATGTCGATCGAGGTGAACCGGCCGTCACCGCGCAGCACGACGGTGACCTCGTTCTGCCGCGAGTGCGCCTTGACCTCCATCGCCTCGACCGAACGCTGGATGCGCTGCACCTCTTCGGTCTGCTTGCGGACCTGGTCCAGCAACTCGTCCATGTCCGGCATGGCATAGGGGTCGGTGGTCACGAGTCTTCTCCTTCATCAGCGGTGAAATCCCGCCGGACGTGGACACTGCCCACGAACCGCCGGAAGTCGTCGCCGAGGCCACGGGCCGCCTCGGGCGTTGCGGTACAGGCGATTTCGAGGATCAGCCGCTCGGCAGGGGTCGCCCCCGGCACGGTCAGCAGCACCTGCGTCTGTACGAGATCCTGTCCTTCGCCGGTGCGGACGCGCAGCACCTGCGTCACCCCCGGCGCGATCCCGGTGCCGATCACCTTGCGCCGCACCACTTCGAGTGCGGCCGTGGTCCGGCCGAGGCGTTCGACGGCCTCGTCGGCGATGCCGGTGATCTCCGCCGGGTCGGGCCGTTGCCCGATGCTCAGGGCGATGTTCGGGGTGAATTCCGCGTACGTCCCGGAGTGCACCGCCACGAAGACCGCGCCCTCGGCGCCGACGGACGCCGGCTCGACCGGCACCCACCCTTCGGGGATGTCGAACCCGAGCGGAAGGGAGACCCGGTCCTGCGTCATCGTTTCGCTCATCCCCGTCACCACGTGCCCACGTAGGTGATCGCGTCGTCCCACGCCTCGCCGACGGCGTCCGCCGCCTGGCCCGCCGCGCCGCTGACCGCGTCGACGGCCGCGCCGCCGTATTCGCCGACGGTGTCCGCGATCTTCGGCAGATCGATGTCGATCTTCGCGCCGATCCCGGCACCGAGACCGAGCGCGACACCCGCCTTGAAGTTGACCTTGAGATGCCCTGCGTCGTAGACGGCCTGGCCGTCGAGCTGCGCGCCGAGTCCATATTGGAGGGTGCCGCTCGCGCCGACGCCCACCCCGGCCACGTCCGCCGCGACTTCGCCTTCGATCTTGCCGCCGACGAAGGCGTTGGCGTGCACACCGACCCCGTGCGCGCCCGCCTGCAGCGAACCGTTCACCTCGCCGCCGACGAACGCGGTTCCCTTGGCGATGCCCGAAGCGACGCCCCACTCACCCTTGCGTTCGAGTTCTTCCTTGAAGGCGGCCAATTCCGCGTGCCCGGAAGCCTTGACGTCCCAGCCCTGCGAGGAGATCTTGGCGTCCCAGCCCGGGGTGAAGCCGTCCTGTTCCTGCTTCCACTTGGCGTAGGTGATCTCGGTGTTGCCCCACGCCTTGTCGCGCAAGCCCTCCGGCTTCGGCCTGCCGAACGGGGTGTCACCCGCCCGTGGGGCGCGCGTGCCTTCGAGACCGTCCCAGGTGAGCTTCTTCCAGCCGGAATTGCCGAACCAGGAAGGATGCGAACGCGGACGTTTGCGGCCGTCGAGCGCTTCACCGTTGAGCCAGTACAACGGGCCGCGGCCCCATTTGCCGAGTTCGTGCTCGATCCGGCCGGTGCCCTCCGGCGGGTACAGCCGCGCGAGTTCTTCGCTCAGCTCGTCGGCGATCTCCTGCGCCGCCTGCGCGGCCCGCTCGCCGAGCCGGCGGGCGGCGGAGATGAACGCGTCGACCGCGTTCGCGTTCGCCGTCCGCGCCTGGCTGACGAGCTGCGCGGCGTATTGGTCGAACTGGGCGATGATCGAGTCCACACAGGACTTCGCGCCCTGCAGGGCCTGCGCGCCCGCCCGCAGCCGGTTCGACTGGTCGCTCAGCTTCGTGCCGAGCTCGCCGAGTTCCTGACTCAGTTTCGCGGCGGAGATGGAGAACGCCGTGTAGGCGTCGCCCTCCCAAGACGCGTTGAGCGCCTTCGCCGCCTTGCCGATCTCGTCCGCCCGGCCCGAAACCGTCGACGCCCGGTCGCCGCACCGCCGGCCGGCCGCCGTCAGCGCCGAAGGATCACCGGTGACCCGCCGCTGGTACTCGACCACGAGCCGCCGGTAATTCGACAGGATGGAACCGACGACGCCCGAAGCGTCGACCACACCGCTCCCCCACACGGCTACCTGCCCTTCGCCGGTGAGTCAGCTCCCGCATCGATGTCGATGTGCTGCTCGAAATGCTTTCCGCCGTAGTTCATGTCGATGTCGATATCGATGTCCTGACCGCCCGGCGCCTGCACGGTGGACTTGCCGGTGCTCAGGTCGGTGGTGATGGTGACCGTGTTCCCGTTGCCCACACCCGGCAGAGAACCTCCGGAACCCGCGCCGCCACCCGAGGGTCTGTCCACCGGGATCCAGGCGTCGGCGCCGCCGGGCCAGTTGCCCTGGGAACCGTTCCCGCCCAGCGCGGGCGGCCGGTACTGGGTGAACGGCGGCGTCTCGCCCGGCGTCGAACCACCGCCCCCACCGCCACCGGAGCCGCCGATGGCGGCCTGTCCCGAACCGCTGGCGACCGAACCCGGAGCCTGCGGGTTGGTGACCGGGGTGCCGGAGACCGCCGAGTTGCCCGCCGCGCCGTTGTCCCCGGCGTCGTTGTGCCCGAACAGTTTCTGGACCTCGCCGATGATGGTGGCGATCTGGGTGATCTGGTTGGCGAGGTCGACCACGCCGAGCGCCTTCAGCAGCGCGCCGATCGCGGTGATGAACGCGCGCAGCGAAGCACTGGTGGCGGTGGAAAGCGCGACGGCGGCGCCGTAGGTCCACGGATTCGACATCAGTCCCGCGACCGTCGGGTTCACCGCCGAGACCACCGCCTTGTACGCGGTCTGCGCGGTCTTGATCAGCGTCCCGGCGATGCCGAGCAGTTCGGCGCCCTTCTGCACGACCTGGATGATCTTGGTCAGCGAGTTCAGGGAGTCGGTGATCTTCTTCAACGCGGAGTCCGACGCGGCGCCGGACCAGATCTTGCCCAGCTGCTCGGCGGCCTTCGTCACCTCGTTGTACATGGTGAGGAACTCGTTGGCCTTCTTGAGCACTTCGAGGACGTGCTTCGCGATCTGCTCCGGCTGACCGGTGAGGATCTGCGGCAGGATCGTGATCGGCCCGCCCGAGGACGCCGTGGCGTCCATCGCGCTGGAATTGGGGTAAGTCAGCATGGTCGCTCCTCAGGCCGGAAGTCAGACGGAAGCCGGGCGGTAGACACTGACCTTCGCCAGGCCGTTGATGTCCGCGTCGACGATTCCGTGGTTGTAGAGCAGCCCGCCCTCTCCGGCGATGGCGATGATCGGCTCGCGGTCGGAGAACAGGAGCGGTTCGACCACGACGACGTCGCCGCTGTGCACCCCGCCCGGCACGTCGCCGAAGTTGCGCGCCGTCCCGGCGTAGACCTCGATGACCCCGACCCGCGCCTGGTTGTCGGCGTCACCGGCCAGCCAGTCGTTGAAATCCGAGACGCCGTGGAACCGCGTGTCGGTGATCGGGTGATCGCCGAGCTGTCCCAGCCGCGCGTCCCCCAGGTAGCGCAGCACGTTGCCGACCGATGACGGCTCGCCCTGTCCGCCGGCGCTGTCGTTGATCGCCAGGGTCGCCAGTTCGGAGGCGTGCGAGTTGCCCCAGATCGACGACGACGCCGAACCCGCGCCGCCGCCGGGACGGCCGCCGTAGCCGCCCGCGACCGCCTCGTCGGCGGCCTGGTAGGCGTCGGCACTGCTCTTGATGAAGCCGTTGATCTGCTGCAGCAGTTGCAGGAGCGTCCGGACCGCGACCACCTGCTGGCTCTGCATCGCCGTGTTGGCGGCCGCCACCGCGCTGCCGAACGTGGCGAACGACATCGGCTGGAGGACGGTGCGTTCGAGGTCGGCGACGACGTTGATGCCCTGCATGATGATGCCGCCCAGGTTCCCGACCGCCGAGCGCATGGCCTCGGGCTCCGCCCGGTACTCGCCCGTGCCGACCATGGCTCTCCTTCTCTCGTTCCCCCACGTCTGCGTTGACCAGCAGCGTAAGTTCGCCACCAGACGCGGGCGGACGGCAAAAGTACCCACCGCGAGGGCGGCACGAGTGGCCAGAATGATCGGCAGGATTACCCACAAGCGGCCAGAAAGACCCTGATGAGCGCCACTCGCGACCGCCTGCCCGCCCTGGGCGAGCAGCCCGGTGAAATCGTCCTGCAGTCCCCGCCGATGCTGCCGAAGGGCTCCTCCGGCGGAGCCATGCAGCTGCTGATGTTCATGCCGATGATGCTGGGCATGGGCGCCATGTCGTTCGTCTACATCGGACGCGACGGCGGCGTGATGACGTACATCTTCGGCGCGTTGTTCCTCACCGCGATGGTGGGCATGGTGGTGATGTCGCTCGGCCGCGGCGGCGCGCAGAAGAAGGCGCAGATCAACGAGGAACGCCGCGACTACCAGCGGTATCTAACCGGTTTGCGCGGTCAGGTCCGGGACATCGCGGACAACCAGCGCGCGGCGATGACGGCGCTGCAGCCCGATCCGGCGGATCTGTGGGCCTGTATCGAGACGGGCAGGCTGTGGGATCGCCGCCGGTCGGACGCCCAGTTCGGGCAGGTGCGGATCGGAACGGGGCCGCAGCGGCTGGCGACACCGTTGAAGGCGCCGCAGACCGTGCCGCTGGAAGACCTCGACCCGGTGTGCTCGACGAACCTCAAACACTTCATCCGCACCTATTCGACGGTCGACGGGCTCCCGGTCGCGGTCTCGCTGCGGTCGTTCGCGCAGGTCGTCCTCTCCGGCCGCCGCCCGGACACACTCGGGACCGCGCGGGCACTGCTGACCCAGCTCGCCACCTTCCACGCGCCCGGCGACCTGCGGATCGCGTTGTGCGTCAAGGACGACCGGCTGCACGACTGGGAATGGGCGAAGTGGCTGCCGCACGTCGCCTCCACCGCCGCCGACGCCGCCGGTCCGCGGCGGCTGGTCGACTCCGGTGCCGGGAAGCTCGCCGAACTCCTCGGCCCCGACCTCGGCGACCGGCCCGCGTTCACCCGGCGGCCGGACGCCCGGCTGGACCTGCCGCATATCGTCGTGATCGTCGACGGCGGGCACACCCACGGCGACACGCGGCTCGTCGCCGAGGAGGGCAAGCTCGGTGTCACCGTGATCGAGATCGGTACGGAACAGCCGCGGTCGGTGTCGTCGGAACGGCTGCTGAGCCTGCACATGAGCCCGGAACAGCTCGGGATGGTCGTCGGCGACGGAACGGAGCAGCGGCTCGGCTTCCTCGGCAAGCCGGACACCTTGGACCGCGGGGCCGCCGAAGCGCTGTCCCGGATGCTGACGCCGCTGTTCCAGGGCACGGCGGTGGTCAGCGAGGCGCCGATGTCGGCGACGTTCGGGCTGGCCGGGCTGCTCGGCATCGGCGATCCGCGCGACACCGACACCGAGGTCACCTGGGCGCCGCGGTCCGCGCGGGACCGGCTGCGGATCCCGCTGGGCGTGAACCCCGAGGGCAGGCCGGTCGAACTCGACCTCAAGGAATCGGCAGAAGGCGGGATGGGGCCGCACGGGCTGGTCATCGGCGCGACCGGCTCCGGCAAGAGCGAGCTGTTGCGGACGCTGGTCACCGCGCTCGCCGTCACCCATTCGTCGGAGAAGCTGAACCTCGCGTTGATCGACTTCAAGGGTGGTGCGACGTTCGCCGGGATGACCGGACTGCCGCACACCTGCGCCGTCATCACCAACCTTTCCGACGATCTCGCGCTGGTCGACCGCATGGCGGACGCGCTGAACGGCGAACTGCTGCGGCGTCAGGAACTCCTGCACGCGGCCGGGAACTACGCGTCGGTGCGGGACTACGAAAAGGCCAGGGAATCGGGCGCGAACCTGCGGCCGTTGCCGTCGCTGCTGGTGATCATCGACGAATTCAGCGAGCTGCTGTCCTCGCGGCCGGAGTTCATCGACCTGTTCGTCGCGATCGGACGGCTGGGCCGGAGTCTCGGGATCCACCTGCTGCTGGCCTCGCAACGGCTTGAGGAAGGACGGCTGCGCGGGCTGGATTCGCACCTGTCGTACCGGATCGGCCTGCGGACGTTCTCCGCGTCGGAGAGCCGCGCGGTGCTCGGTGTCGCCGACGCCTACCAGCTGCCGCCCGTGCCCGGTTCGGCGTATCTCAAGTCCGACAACGACACCCTCGTCCGGCTCAAGGCCGCGTACGTCTCGGGGGAACTGCCGCCGCGCAGCAAGATCGTGCGCAAGGACGGCCAGAGTCTCGGACTGATGCCGTTCACGCTGGCGCCGGTGGAGATCCCGGTGACCGTCGAAGCGGAGGAGCCGGTCGAGAAGGGCACCGGCGAGACGATCATCGGCGCGATGATCTCGCGGATCGAGGGCAAAGGCCCGGAAGCACACCAGATCTGGCTGCCACCGCTGGCCGAACCCCCTACGCTGGACCAGCTGCTGCCTCCGCTCGGCGAAGACCCCGCGCGCGGCCTGTGCCCGCTGGGCTGGGGCGGCAACGGCAAGCTGATGATCCCGGTCGCCCTGGTGGACAAGCCGTTCGAACAGCGGCGCGACATGCTGTGGGCCGATTTCTCCGGTGCCGCCGGGCACGCACTGATCGTCGGGGCGCCGCAGAGCGGCAAGAGCACACTGATGCGGGACATCGCCGCGATGCTCGCGCTCACCCATACGCCGGAAGAGGTCCAGCTGTTCGTGCTGGACATGGGCGGTGGCGCGCTGGCGCCGATCGCCGGGCTGCCCCACGTGTCCGGCTACGCGACCCGGCGCGACGCCCAGCGCTGCCGCCGTGTCGTCGCGGAGCTGACGACCTTGCTCGAACAGCGTGAGGAGTTCTTCTCCGCCAACGGGATCGAGTCGATCGCGGCGTTCCGCCAGCGACGTTCGGAATTCCGGGAGAGTACGGAAGGCCGCGAATTCGGCGACGTCTTCCTGTTCGTGGACAACTGGACCACGATCCGCCAGGAATACGAGCAGCTGGAGGAACAGATCACCAGCCTGGCGTCGCGCGGGCTCGGCTTCGGCATCCACGTCGTCGTCTCGATCAACCAGTGGATGGGCATGCGGGCGACGCTGCGCGACGCCATCGGCACAAAGTTCGAACTGCGACTCGGCGAACCGGCGGACTCGCTGATCGACCGCAAGATCGCGCAGAACGTCCCCGCGGACCGGCCGGGCCGGGGACTGACCGCAGACAAGTTGCATTTCCTCGCGGCGCTCCCGCGGATCGACTCGGACCAGCGGCCGGACACCATCGGCGCCGGTGGCCTGGACCTGAATCGCCGGATTTCGGCGGCCTGGAAGGGTGCGGCGGCGCCGCAGGTCCGGCTGCTGCCTCCCGAGGTCCCGCTGGACTCGTTGGAAGCCGGGCCGCGCAAGCAGGTCACGCTCGGCATCGCGGAATCGAACCTGCGGCCGGTGCATCTCGACTTCGCCACCGAACCGCATTTCCTGGCCTTCGGTGACGTGGAATCCGGCAAAAGTTCGCTCCTGCGCGCCATCGCGCAAGGCATCGTGTCGAAGTATTCGGCGGACGAGGCCGCGATCGTCGTCGCCGATTACCGGCGAGGGATGCTCGGCGCGGTGCCGGATTCGCATCTGCTCGGCTACGCGGGTTCCGAAACCGTGCTGACCGGGCTGATCGACCAATGCCAGCAGGCCATGCGGAACCGGCTGCCCGGCGCGGACGTCACGCCGGATCAGCTGCGGAACCGGTCTTGGTGGCGGGGGCCGGAACTGTTCGTCCTCGTCGACGACTACGAAATGGTCGCCACCGTGGGCCGGAACCCGTTGCAGCCGCTGCTGGAATTCCTGCCGCAGGCGCGGGACATCGGGCTCCACCTCGTCATCGCGCGCGGAAGCGGCGGCGCCGGACGGTCCCTGTTCGAGCCTGTGCTGCAACGGATCCGGGAGCTGGGCTCCCCCGGTCTCGTGATGTCCGGGTCGCGGGACGAAGGGGCGCTGCTCGGGGAAGTGAAGCCCGGACCTCAGCCCGCGGGACGAGGGGTGCTGGTGTCGCGGCGGCATGGGACGGGGCTGGTGCAGGTGGCTTGGACGAAGCCCGTGGAGGACTAACCTGGTGGGGCATGACACTGGATCTGTCCGCTGTTCACGCCGCCGCGGCGGCGCAGGCCATCTGAAAGAACGTACGCACCGTGAGGTGCTGGGACCGCTGCTGCCGGCGTCCGGAACCAGCGGGGTGATCTTTCTCGGCGGAGAGTGCATCGCCGCGTGGGGCGATGCCGATACGCCGGAAATGGCGTTCAGTGTCACGAAAAGCGTCGTTTCGATCGTCGCCGGGATCGGATCAGCACTTGCTGTGGATCGATCCCGATCGTGATCTCGTCATCGTTTCCCGGTGGGGGCAGGCCGTCGAGGAACTCGTTCGCGCTGTTTCGGATGCCGTTCCTGTTGTGAGGTGACCTTCGTCGATAAGCGGCAGAGGCGTGCGACGACCTAGTCTGGCGGCATGCGACGCTTCGACGACGAAGACCTCACCGGCGCGGAGTTCCGCGAATGCGACCTGAGCAGGACCCGGCTGGTCGGCGTGGTCATGCAGGACGCCGAGATCGACGGCCTGGTCACCAATCTCGTGGTCAACGGGGTCGAGGTCATGTCGTACGTCGAGGCGGAGCTCGACCGCCGCCACCCGGTGCGGTTGCTGATCCGCTCCGATGAGCCCGCCGACCTGCGAGAGGCCTGGCGGCATCTGCGGGACGACTGGGCGGCGACCACCGAGCGCGTCCGGTCCATGCCCGAGAACAGCGAGCACCACGGCGTGGACGGCGAGTGGTCGATGGTCGAAACCCTGCGTCACCTTGTCTTCGTGCACGACTCCTGGTTCCGGCGCTGCGTGCTCGGGCTCACCGAGCCGTTCACGGCCATGGGACTGGGTCCACCGTCCGTAATGGACCAGGAGAACGGGCTCGACCCGTCCGTCCGACCGAGCCTCGGCGAGGTGCTCGCCGAGCGCGACCGGCAGGCTTCGGGGATCGGGACGTGGCTGGCTCAGGTCACGTCCGATCAGCTCGCGCAGCCCGCGCCGGTGCCCGACGACGACAGATGGCCTCCGTACGCCAAAGGGCGGACAGTGCGGCAATGCCTCGGCACCGTGCTCGGCGAGGAATGGGCTCACCACAGGTTCTGCGAACGCGATCTGGACAAACTTTCGCGTCAGGATTCCGGTTTGGATTCATGAGGTCTCAGCCGTGGTGCTCGAAGCCGACCGCGGCATCTTTGGTCTTTGCTGGCCGACCGGCTGTCAGCCCAGCATAGGCGCGAGCGCAACGAACCACGTGCACATGCCAGATAACGTTGCCCGCACAAGGATTTCGCGCACTTGACCGCACGTCGCCGATCCAGTGGCGATCGAACACTTGTTCGAGTATGATCTTGGTCATGACCCAGTCTCTTGCTTTTAACCCGAAAGCCGCTCGTTTTCTTGATGCCGCTTATGCCGAGGAGGTCG
Source organism: Amycolatopsis sp. NPDC057786 (assembly GCF_042797905.1). Taxonomy (NCBI): domain Bacteria; kingdom Bacillati; phylum Actinomycetota; class Actinomycetes; order Pseudonocardiales; family Pseudonocardiaceae; genus Amycolatopsis; species Amycolatopsis sp. NPDC057786. The sequence continues at coordinate 21,110 of NZ_JBHVKW010000073.1, read as the reverse complement.
TGCTCCGGCGGGCGCAGGGCCGGCAGGTGCGTTCGATAGCGGGTTTCGCCGTGGTGGGTGGTTCGCGAAGATCGGTGACCGAGGAGGTCGCGTTGGCCTTCTCGGTCTCCCGCAATCAGGCGTACCTGCTGGTCGAGACCTCGTGTGCGCTGGTGGCCCGGTTGCCGAACACGTTGGCGGCGCTGGAGAACGGCGATATCGATCTGTACAAGGCGTCGAAGGTGTCGCAGCTGACCCGTGAGGTCTCCGATGAGGTCGCCGCACAGGTGGACGCGTGGATGGCGAAACGTCTCGCCGGGCGTGATCCCGGGGCGATCCGGAAGTCGGTGGATCACGCGGTGCAGAAGTTCGATCCCGGCGGCTACCGGGAACGCGCCGCGGCCAAACGCGCGCTGCGGCATATCGCGCTGGAGCACGAGGACGAGGCCATGTCGAAGCTGTCGGGCTGGCTCCCCGCCGAGGTCGCCAGCTCGATCTACGCCTCCCTGAGCCACGCAGCCCGTACCCGCCGCGCCGACGACAAGTCCCGCACCCTCGACCAGCACCGGGCCGACATCTTCGCCGAACGGCTGCTGGCCGAGGACGGGCACGGCACACCGCGGGCGCATGTCCATGTCTATGTCGACTTGCTGACCCTGACCGGCGCGCGGGAAGACCCCGCCACCCTCGCCGGCTACGGCCCCATCCCTGGCTGGCTCGTGCGCGAGATCGCCGCCGACCCCGCCTCGACCTGGTCCCGGCTGATCACCGACCCCGCCACCGGGCAACTCCTCGAAGCCGGCCCCGGCACCTACCGGTCCCCGGCCTCACTCGCCCGCCTGATCAAAGCCCGCGACCGGGAATGCACCCACCCCGGCTGCCACCGGCCCGCCGAATTCTCCGAAATCGACCACATCACCACCTGGGCCCGCCACGGCGGCACCGACCACCACAACTGCCACGCCGCCTGCACAATCCACAACCTCCTCAAAGAAGAACCCGGCTGGACCACCACACCCACCGGCCACGGCGGCATGACCATCACCACCCCCACCGGCCGCATCTACACCACCACCCCGGAGCCACTCCACGACCCACGACCCGAAGACGACACCCCACCCTTCTGAAGCGTGGCACCAGACTTCGACGAAGGCACTCTTGAGGCGCCTTCGTGGATGGGTCATGCCCTGTCGACCCTGTCCACTTTGGAGCCACGAGCAAGACAGGCCGTCAAGATGCGTCGCGCTGGCACCGCGCCCTTCCTCGGTCTCGGTCGACACCACGGCAGATCATCGCCAGTCCACCTGCCGTAAGCAGGCCGTCGGCACCTCCGGCGCAGGACACCGCGTCGATCGACCCGTGTTCGCTCGTCAGCCCGGCGGACCTGGAGTCCTAGGGGACCTTCAAACCGCCGACGAGCAAAACGCGGGCGGGGCCCGGCTCTGCACGCTAAACAAAGAAGCGGCGACACTCTCGGAGACCCTCTCGATCGCCGCCTCGCCCTAACGAAAATCACCCGACCTGTGCGGCGATCTCCCGCGCACAGACCAAGGCTTCATTCACCCCAGTGTCCACTTCGAGGTCGTAAACCACGCCTCGATGCACGATTTCGGCCTGCGTCTCCGCCATCCCCGTGACCCGATCCCCCCGCGCCATCTCCCGCCCGGCGGCCACGGCGCCGTCGCACCGGACCCCGACCCACAGCACCTCGAGTCCGTCCAGCGCGTCACGCCACCGCTGCTGCGACGCGGCCCCACCGAGGAACGCGTCGTCGATGATGACCCGGGCCCCGGCACGCACCATCGCCGCGACACCGGCCATCCACGCGTCCTCGAGCCGCCGGAAACTGGATCCGACATTCACCGCACCGTCCGCCGCGAAGTCGATCCCGTCGTCCACCGTGGACGGCATGGCGTCGATCAAGGTATCCACGCCGAGGGTGAGCCAGGGATCCGGCAACACCGCTTGCAGGCACCTGGCGATCCCCGACTTACCCGAACTGGAGCCGCCGTTCAGCACGATCACTGTCGTCACGCGAACACCCTAGACGTCGGCAGGCGAGCCACGGCCCAGGAATCCGGATACAACGGAGGTCCACGGCAAGAGGCGGCGTCCACTCGATTCCGGAATTCACACAGGACGGACAACCGACTTCGGTCGGATACCAAGACCCTTACCTCTGCTTGGTAAAACCGGTTCAACTCGATTCGGAATCCCCGACGCCGGCCGGAGGGCGTATTCATCGGCGGCGCACCGCGAACCCGGCCAAAGGCACCACGAGCCAGTTTTACGGCTGGGGCCGCACGCAGGGCGACAACCCGCCATCGAGCGTCTTGAAGACCGCGAACGTCCGCATCACCGGAACCAGCAGTGACGCGTACGGCGGTCAGCTGCGGGCCGCCCGAGTCGCCGTGCCAGGCCGGACGCCGGCGATGGCTTACGAACGGCGTCCAGGTCGGTTCCCGGAAACTCACGTCAATTGATGCATCGGCCGCGGAGCCCGAAGCGAAAGCGCCGAACCGCCCGCCACGACCGCGACGACTCCCGCCCCCGCGACCAGCGTCCAGAAATCCGGGTGCACGATGGACTGTCCTCGCTGAGCCTGCCAGGTGAGCAGCACGAGCACCCCCGCGAAGCCCACCGAGGCGGTCCGCACCAGATTCCGCCGCACGAATTCCGATTCGAGCACCGGATAACGCCGGGCGAGTTTGAGCAGCCCGAAGGCGACCAGTGGCAGCGCCTGGATCGCGTGGATTCCGAAGAAGTGCGGGATCCGCATGTCCCCGCCCACCGTGCTCCAGCCCAGCACCGGCAGCCCCGGGCCGCCGTCGGGGACACCGACCGCGTGAGCGCCGAGGATCGACGGCCGTTCGCCGGCGCGGAACTGGGCCATCTGTTGTTCGTTCGGCCCGAACATCAGCAGCGCGACCCCGATTCCGGCGACCGACAGCGCGGCACCCGCGCGCAACGCGGAGTTCATCGCCCGGTCGGGAAGACGCTGGAACAGCAGGAGAATCGCGATCGCCGCCGTCGCTCCCCAGCCGGTGAAGGCGCCGTTCGCGACCATGTCGTTGATCCACTGGTCGGCAGGCGTCTCCCGGTTGAAGTGGAGTGTCCTGCCGCGGATGGCGATCTGCCAGAACAGCAACGCCATGTCCAGGCCGAGCCCGACGGCGAAGACCGTCCCGAGCCACCAGCCGAGCCGCTTGCCCCGGGTCAGCTGCCCGATCAGCCAGGCCAGTGTCACCGCGTAGAGCCCCACGGAAATCGTGAACTTGAGCGGTTTGAGCCAAATGGGCGCGTTGACGAGGCTGCGATCGTCGAAAACCAGACCGCCGAGCGCGATGACCCCGAGCACCGCCATCGCCGCCGCCAAGATCATCAACGGCCGATGCGACACAACCCTGGATCCCTTGTCCACCATGGGATCGAGCGTGCCGGGAAGCTCCGATCCGGACACTGGAGCGCTCCCCCTGATCGGGGGTGGGGAAGGCCCTACCACCGACCTGTGGGTAATAGTGCCGTCAGTGCGACCGGCAGTTGTGCCGTTTGACCGCACTCACCTCTTTTCTAGCGTGTCCTTCACAAGAGCAGACAGGGCGTCCCCTGGTGCTCACCGGGATTTCCAGCGAGATGAGAGGAGGTGGCCCATCAATGACCGGTACGGGATATCAGGCAGACGCAGCTGCGATGGCGCGCGCCGTCCAGGGGTTCGAGGAGACCGCGTCGAACGCCAAGACCACGATGGCCAGCTTGGAAAGCGAGCTGACCCAGACCCTGCACAACTACAAGGGTGACCAGGCGGTCGCGTTCTGGGATCTGCAGCGCCGTCTGCAGGAGAAGATGACCATCGCCGTGAACGAGCTCAACACGATGTCGCGCCTCGTGCACGAGAGCAACCGGAACTACAACTCGGGTGACGAGCAGGTCCGGGAAAGCCTCACCGGGGTCAGCGGAGTCGTCGACCAGACCGTGATCCACCGGCTGAACCCCTGATCCGCGAGAGGACCACCAATCATGGCTGACGTCGTCGAAATCAACTTCGCCGCGCTGCAGCACAGCTCGGCCTCGCTGGCCGCCAAGGCCAAGGCGCTCACGTCCCAGCTCGAACAGCTGCACACGAACCTGCAGCCGATCACCCAGACCTGGTACGCCTCCGGCAGCTCCGCCGGTGAGGCCGCCCGTGCGTCTGAAACCCGCCTGCGCCAGGCCACCGCGGACATCGTGGCGATCATCGCGCAGTTCGGTGGCAAGGTCGGCGACGCCCACGATCTCCAGCACGGCCTGGAGAACCGTAACCAGGGCCTGTTCGCCGGCTGATCATCCCCATCCGTCGGCCGGCCGGTGCTTTCACCCCCCTCGGCACCGGCCGGCCGGCTTTGCGCGTAGTCGTCCCCTTGTCGGCGTGGCCGTTCACGAGAGAGCCGGGATCAATGCAAGACCAGTCGTACTACGTCCATCTGGAATCACTGAAGGACTTCGTGCGGGAACTGGAGACCCAGATCCACGCGATGTCCAAGCCGAACGACTTCCTGCTGACCCTTGGCGAGCAGCCACTGCTGTTCGGCGAGTTCGGGGAGGCGGGTTCACTCGACAAGGCGCACCGGGCGGCCGTCGCCGAGATGCAGGGCCTGCTGGACCAGGTCAAGGGTGCGATCACCTTCGCGCAGGACGTCACGACGACCGTCGCCGACGGCTACGCGGCCGCAGACGACTCGGTGGCGGGCGACATCAACCACGCGAGCCGGCAGACCGGGCTGCTCGATCCGTTGCTCAACGTCCTCGGAGGCGTGCTGGGCGGCAACAGCGGCTCCAACGGCGGGGGGAACAAGGGATGACCGAGACCGCGCACACGAACTTCGCCGCGTACTCGCACCAGCAGCTCTACGCGATGCTGCAGGCGGGCGACCCCAACACGGCGCGTCACGCGGCCCACAAATGGCAGTCCACCGGCACCGGCCTGTTCGAACAGGCCGAGAACCTGACCGGCGAGCTGAAGGACTTCTCCGGCAACTGGACCGGTGGCGCCGCCGACAAGTACCACACGATGATCACCGATCTCGTCGGCGGAATCCGCAAGGTCGCCCAGACCGCGCACGCGATGAACAACCTTCTCGAAGACGCGGCGGACGCGCTGGTGAAGGCCAAGAAGGAGATGCCGCCGCCGGTCGCGGTGCCCGACGTCTCCCCCGCGGATCTCGCACTGGCCGTCAATCCTCCGCTCCTGCCCCCGGATTCGTCGCCGTCGACGATCATCAGCGCCGCCCAGCAGCGGCAGCAGGCCATCGCGAACGTCGAAGCGCAGCAGCAGGCCGCGAGCGCGGCCAGCGCGGCGCACAGCAAGGCGATCGTGGTGATGACCCAGCTCGCGAGCGAGTACTCCTCAGTGGAGGAATCCATTCCGGCCTCGCCGAACGCCGTCACCCCGCCGCCGGTCACCGGTGGCGGCACCGCCCCCGGTGGTTCGGTCGGCAACGACATCGGCGGCACGCCCGGCGTCGGGCTGGTTCCGGGCGACAACACGCATCCGCTGCCGTCGGACGGCTCCACGCCGCCCACCACCGGGCAGCCGGGCCAGGTCCCCAAATCGAATCCGCTGTTCGGCGACATGTTCACCGCCGGTCTCGCCGCGGCCTCGGCCGCCGCGTTCGGCCGGTTCGGCTCGATCATGCCGCGGGTGCCCGCGTGGGCCAGTGGCAAGAACGACGGCAAGGACAAGAACGGCGAACCCGCGGGCGGAGGCGCCGGCGCGGCGGGCGCCACCGCGGGTGGCGCCGGCGGCGGCATCCCGATCGGCGGTGGCGGAGCGCCGTCGCTGGACGGCGGGGCGATCGGCGCGGGCGGCGGCGGAGTCTCCGGCCCCGGCGAGGTCCCGGCCGCGTTCTCCGGCTTGGCGGGCGACGGCGGCTCGGGCAGCGCGATGAGCGGCCTGGCGGGCGGAGCGGCCGGTGCCGCGGGCGCGGCGGCGGCCAAGGGCGCGATGCCGATGATGCCCATGATGCCGATGGGCATGGGCGCGGGCGGCGACCTGGGTTCCGGACGGCGTATCCCGCCGTGGCTCGTGGAGACCGAGAACGTCTGGGGTCAGTCGTCCCCGGTCGCTCCCGCCGTACTCGGCGAAGAACCCGAACAGTACTGATCGTTTTCCACGAGGAGAGGCGGCTCGGTGATGGCATCCAGTGCGGGCGGTTACCGAGTCGCCCCCGCCAGGCTCGAAGCGGCGGCGGCCGAACTCGAACAGCGCGCCGGCGTGCTCAAGACCGCGCAGACCGCGCTGGCGGGTGAGAACGTCCCCGCGACCGCGTTCGGCCAGGTTTCGGCGTCCAGCGCGGCTTCGGCGACGTACACCAAGACGATCAAGGACGTCGCGGGCAAACTCGACGGCCAGATCACCAAGGCGACGGTGATCCACCAAGGGCTCACCTCCGCCGGTGGCGGTTACCGGCGCGCCGACGTCCAGGTCGCCGCTTCGTACCGGTCGCTGATGCCGGAGAACCCGTTGCCCAAGGCCGGGAATCCAGCCGGCGTCGGCGGCGCGGCCGACACCGGCTCCTGGGCCACCGCGATCGCCGAGAACCGCACGAAGGTCACCGACGCGCTGACCGCCGAACGCGAACGGCTCGCGAACCTCCTCGCCCACGGCGGAAAAGCCGACGACATCGCGAGCGCGCGCACCAGGATCGCGCTGTACGAGGACATCCTCGCCAACGACCGGCAGATCCTGCGGTTCGACCCGTCCGGAAACGGGCGCATCGTCGAACTGGTCGGCCGCATCGAGCCGGGCACGCGCAACGTCGGGTTGTTCGTCCCCGGCGTCAACACCTCGTTCGACAACTTCCAGAGCTACGCGGACCTCGGCAAGAGCCTGGTCGCCGCGGACGCCACCGGCCGGACCGCGATGGTGGTCTGGGCCGACGGGGCCTTCCCGCAGAACGTCATCACCGAAGGGCCGGCCGCGCACTACGCGCAGACGATGGCGCCCGATCTCAAGGCGTTCGGCGACGAACTGCGCGGCCAGATCGACAGCCACGCCGGGCCGGGCGTCGTGGTCACCGCCGTCGGGCACAGCTACGGCGGCGCGACCGTGGGGCTCGCCGAGCAGCTCGGGCTCAGGGCCGACCAGGTGCTGCACGTCGAGTCCGCGGGGATGGGACACGGGATCTGGGGCCCGGACGACCTCCCGGCCAGCCAGGCCGGTGTGCAGCGGTACTCCATGACGGCCCCCTTCGACCCGATCGTGGTGGCGCAGGGCAACGCGGGGCTGGTCGAGTGGCTCGGCGCCGGGCACGGAGCGGACCCCGACCGCTTCCCCGGCGTCGTCGAACTGGAAACCGGCCGTGACGCGAACGGAGATCTGCAGTGGGGCTTCGAGTCCCACAGCGGTGTGCTCAAGCCGGGTTCCGATTCGTGGAACAACATCTACGGTGTGATCACGGGCGGCGCGGTCACGCACGAGGGCTTCACCGGCGGCTCACTGCGCGAGATGGTCATCGAAGGCGTCGGACGAGGCTTGTGATGGATGAGTGGCGGAGCAGAGGAGTGCGGCGGGAGTCGGCCAGGGCGTGAACCCGCCCTGGCCGAAGGCCTCGCTATCGCGGTGCCACGGCGCCCTCGGACGCCGACCGCGACTTGACAGACCAGCGAGCGCCGTGGCGACGCCGATCGCGATCGCGGGTTCACCGACAGAGACTGAGGGTTCACCATGATCACCAGGAACACCGAGCTCGACCCGCTGGCCGAGGACCTGACCGCGGTCATCGACGGTGTCGCGGGCACCTTCGGCTCCACCGCGGAGCGCACCGTCGAAGGCGAACTGGACTGCGACCCGACCCAGCCTGGCCGGTTGCTCTGCTGGCAGTACGGCCTCCGGGTGGACGACGCGACCGACGCGATCCGCAAACTGGTCGACGTCGTCCTGCCCCTGCTGGAAAGCCAGGGCTGGCGGACACGCGACCGCAGCAACCCGCGTGAGCTGATCGCGCAGTTCAGCCGCGACGGCGCCGACTTCAACGTGCACGTCTCCCGCGCCGGCGACGGCGTGGCCATCGTGGGCTCGACGGCCTGCGTCCCCGTCGTCCCCTAACCCCAGGGGTCGCGAAAAGACCTCGTGAGCGGCGGCGGTGTCCCCCAGTACACCGCTGCCGCTCACGAGGCGCGGAATCGCGAAGGCTTCCAACCCCGGCGCTTGCCCCGCCGGACCGCGGCCACCACCACACCCGCCGCGATGGCCGCGGCCACCCCGGAAAGGGCGAGCACACCGGAAACCTTGTCCGCGTTGGCCCGCGCGGGCGCGGCGGCGGGGACGACGAAGGTGTCCGGGCCGACGCTCGGCGGCCCTCCCGGGCCGGGGGTACCGGCCGGGATCGAGGCGGAAACGGCGGCGTAGGCGTCGATCGCGCCCCACCCCCGCCGGGGATCGTGCCCACCGCTCGGGCCGCGACGCGCGGTCAACGTCAGCCGTGTGACGACCTGCTCCGGCGACAGTTCCGGGTGGTACGCGCGCACGAGCGCGGCGACACCCGCGACATGCGCGGCTGCCAAGCTCGGATCGCTCACCGGCCACCGGTGCGCCACGGTCCCGCCCGCGCCCGCGGACGTGCTGACCAGTTCGGCGCCGGGCGCGGAGATCCCCACGTACGAACCGGATTCCGCCTGCACCGCCGCACCGGCCTGGTTGGTCGATCCCACGGCGAGCACACCGGGTGTCGCGGTCGGGTAGGAAGTCTGGCCCTGTTGCGTCCCCGCGGCGGGAGAGACGATCAGCGCGCCTTTCTCCCTGGCACGCGAGACGGCACCGGTCAGCGCGGGGCTGTCGGAGGCCGCCGGGACGGCGATCAGGATGATCCCGGCACCGCGGTTCAGCGCGGTTTCGATGGCGGACGCGAGCTGCCCGGGGTCGCCGCCGCCGTTCACCTGCGTGTAGCGGATCGGCAGGATCTTGGCGCCGGGCGCGATCCCGGTGAACGTGGTGGACGGATCCGGTTGCGCGCCGACGATCCCGGCGGCGATGGTGCCCCGGCCGTCGCAGTCGTCGGCCTGGGTGCCCTGGCCGCCGAGAAGCTGACCGGGCGCGAACTGGCCGTTGCCGCCGTCGACCCCGGTGCCGATCACCGCGACCAGCTGGCCGGTGCCGCGGGACAGCGGCCAGATCCGCACGGGATCGATCAGCCGCTGTCCCCACGGGACGGCCGCGGTGTAGGTACCCGTCGGGTTCGCGCACTGCTCGGCGACCGCCGTCGACGGGACCGGGGTGCCGAGCAGTGCTATGAAAGCCACGCATCCCGCGACGGCACTTTTACCGGCAAAACCCACCATTCCTCCAGAATTCCCTTGTCACACAAGGAAATTCTAGTGCCGGAGGTCAGCGAAGGTCCATCCCGAGGTCGAGCGCGGGTGACGAATGCGTGAGCGCTCCGACGGCGAGGAAATCCACACCGGACTCCGCGTACGCCCGCGCGACGTCCAGCCGCAGACCGCCCGAGGATTCCAGCCTGGTCTTCGGCGAAACCTCGTCGCGCCGGTCGACGGCTTTCGCGCATTCGTCCGGGGTGAAGTTGTCCAGCAGCACTTCGTCGGCGCCCGCGGTGAGCGCCTCCTCCAGCTGGGCCAGGTCGTCGACCTCGACCTCACAGTGCAGTTCGGGCGCGTGTTCGCGCGCGGCCGCGAGCGCGGCGGTCACCGAACCGGCGGCGACCACGTGGTTGTCCTTGATCAGCACCGCGTCGCCGAGCCCGAGCCGGTGGTTCACCCCGCCACCCGCGCGCACGGCGTACTTCTCCAGCAACCGAAGCCCGGGCAGCGTCTTGCGGGAATCCCTGACCCGGCAACCGGTTCCCTCCACGGCGCGCACCCAGGCGGCGGTCGCGGTGGCGATACCGGACAGGTGGCACAGCAGGTTCAGCGCGGTACGTTCGGCGGTGAGCAGGCCGCGCACCGGACCCCGCACGACGAGCGCGGGTTCGCCGGCGGTCAGCCGGTCGCCGTCGTCACGGGCGGCCAGGATCTCCAGGCCCGAGCCGAGCACGACGTCGAACACCGCCAGCGCCACCGGAATCCCGGCGACCACGCCCGCCGTCCTCGGCGTGAGTTCGGCCAGCGCGCGGGCGGATTCGGGCACGGTGGCGTTCGTCGTCGCGTCGGGCCCGTACCGCAGATCCTCGGCCAGCGCCGTCGTGACGACACGGTGCGCATCGGCGGCGTCGAGACCGTGATCGGCCAGCGCCTTGGTGACCCACGGGGAGAATTCGGTCATGCCACACCCTCCAAAGCGATCGGATCGGCCAGTACCGGCTGCCCCGACGGGCTGAGCCGGATGAGCTGGCCGCGTTGCCAGTCGTTGTCGTCGCGTCCGGGGAAATCGGTCCGCACGTGGCAGCCGCGAGACTCCGTCCGGCGCGCCGCCGCCGCGACCAAGGCCTCCGCCACCAAGGTGAGCGCCGCGTCCTCCACGACCCGGGGAGTCCACAAAGGACTCTCAGTGACGGAAAGGTCCAGCACCGAACCGACGACCGAAAGCCCTTCGGCGTCCCGGCCGATGGCGGCGTACCGGCTCATCGCCCGCTGCAACGCGTCACGATCGGCCACCGCGACGTTCGCCGGAGGCAGGAGAACACCGCGGCGCGGGTCGGCCAGCAAACCGGCGGCGAGGTCGATGGCGACCGCTTCCGCCACTCGCTGCCCGACGACCAGGCCTTCGAGCAAACTGTTGGAGGCCAGGCGATTCGCGCCGTGCAGACCGGTCCTGGCGACCTCGCCGGCCGCGTAGAGACCGCGGACCCCGGACCGTCCGTCCACAGTGGTCACGACACCACCACAGGCGAAATGCGCCGCGGGCGTGACCGGGATCGGCTCTTGCGCGGGGTCCAGCCCGATCGCCGCGCACGCCGCGTGCACGGTCGGGAACCGCTTGGCGAACCCGGAGATCCCGGTCGCGTCGAGGAAGACGTGGTCGTCGATACCGCCGGGCGCCTGCGCCATGCGGCGCGTGATCGCCGCCGACACGACGTCCCGCGGCGCGAGATCGCCGAGCGGGTGAACTCCCCGCATCACCGAAGCGCCCGTCGCGTCGTGCAAGGTCGCGCCCTCACCGCGCACCGCCTCGGTGACCAGCGGGAGACGGCCACGCGCGCCGGGCGTGAACAGGACCGTCGGATGGAACTGGACGAACTCGACGTCCGCGACCTGCGCCCCCGCGCGCAACGCCAGCGCCAGCCCGTCGCCGGTGGCGATCTCCGGATTCGACGTCGCCTGGTAGAGCTGCCCCAGCCCGCCGCTGGCCAGCAGCACCGCGGGCGCCCGGACGACCCCGGGCACCCCGTTGCGGTCCAGGACCGTCACGCCCACGACCTCGCCCGCGGGCGTGCGGATCGCGTCGACGGCGATGTGGTGCTCCAGCACCGGGATCCGCCGGTCACCGGCCGTCGCGACCAGCGTCCGCTCGACCTCCGCACCGGTCGCGTCGCCACCCGCGTGGATGACGCGGAACGCGCTGTGCCCACCTTCCCGCGTCCGGGCCAGTTCGGGCCGCCCTTCGGCCGCCGGGTCGAAACGGGCGCCCTCGGCGCGCAGCCGGGCCACCGCGGCCGGGCCACCGGCGATGATCGACCGGACGGCGTCCTCGTCGCAGAGCCCGGCACCGGCGGTGAGGGTGTCCTCGGCGTGCTTGCCGACCGAATCCCCTCGTTCGTGCTCACCCTCCAGGACGACCGCGATACCGCCCTGCGCCCAGCGGGTGTTGCCGTCGGAGACCGTCGCCTTGGTGACCACCAGGACGTGCAGCCCGAGTTCCCGCGCCCGCAGGGCCGCGGTGAGCCCCGCGACGCCGCTGCCGATCACCACGAGATCGGCGGCGGCCTCCCAGAGCGGGTGGGTTTTCGCCTGGAGAGCGGTAACCTGGTCGGTCATTCTCCGCCGCCAGGCTGCCCGATCTCGATCATGCGCTGCACGGAAGCGCGGGCACGGGCGGCGGTCTCGGCGTCGACGTGGACCTCGTCGGCACCCTCACGCAGCGACCGCAGGAGGGCGGCCGGCGTGATCATCTTCATGTACCGGCAGGACGCCCGGTCGTTCACCGCGCGGAAGTCGATCTCCGGCGCGGCCTTGCGCAGCTGGTGGATCATCCCGATCTCGGTGGCCACGAGCACCGACTTCGCCTTGGTGTCGCGGGCGGCGTGGACCATGTCGCCGGTCGAGAGGATCTTGACCCGCTCGGGGGCGACGGCACCCTCGCCTGCCAGGTACAGCGCCGAGGTCGCGCAGCCGCATTCCGGGTGGATGAACAGGTCGGCGTCCGGGTTCTCCGAGGCCCGCTCGGCAAGCTCGGCGCCGTTGATCCCGGCGTGCACGTGGCACTCCCCGGCCCAGATGTGCATGTTCTCCCGGCCGGTCACGCGTTTGACGTGTGCGCCGAGGAACTGGTCCGGCAGGAAGAGAACCTCCTGGTCAGCGGGGATGGAGGCGACCACGTCGACGGCGTTCGACGAGGTGCAGCAGATGTCGGTCTCCGCCTTGACCTCGGCCGTGGTGTTCACGTACGACACGACGACCGCGCCGGGGTGCTCGGCCTTCCAGGCGCGCAGCTGGTCGCCGGTGATCGAGTCCGCGAGCGAGCAGCCCGCCCGCGCGTCCGGGATCAGGACCGTCTTCTCCGGCGCCAGGATCTTCGCCGTCTCGGCCATGAAGTGCACGCCGCAGAAGACGATGGTGGACGCGTCGCTGCTCGCCGCGATGCGGCTCAGCGCGAGAGAGTCACCGGTGAAGTCGGCGATGTCCTGGATCTCGGGAACCTGGTAGTTGTGCGCGAGCAGGACGGCGTCGCGCTGGCGAGCGAGACTCCGCACCTCCTCCGCCCAAGCGGCGTCGGCGACAACTCCGCCGTACGGGGTCAGGTCGTTCTGCAGGGTGCTCGTCATCGTTCTGGCCCTCCTGGACCGATCTCCGGTTTTCGCCTTACAATCGAAAACCGTGCGAAGTCATCTTAACACCCAGACCCCCCTCGCCCACGAGGTTTTGGGAGCGGTCCTGCAAGTGCGCTCCGACACACTCCGGGTCCTGCTGTGGCGGCGCGCCCTCGATCCGCATCTCGGTCGCTGGTCCCTTCCTGGAGGCAGGCTTCGCCCGGATGAAGACGTCGAGGCGTCCATCCGGCGGCAACTCGCGGAGAAGGTCGACGTACGCCAGTTGAAGCATGTGGAGCAACTGGCGGTTTTCAGCGCGCCGGACCGGGTGCCGGGACCCCGCGTCGTCGCGACGGCGTTCCTCGGCCTCGTACCGTCCGATGTGGACCCCGAGGTCCCCGAAGACACCGAGTGGCACGACGTTTCCGAGCTGCCCCGCACGGCGTTCGACCACGAGTCCATCGTGCTGCGTGCGCGAGACCGGCTTCGCTCGAAGCTCTGCTACACGAATCTCGGCTTCGCGCTCGCCCCGGAAGAGTTCACCGTATCGGCGTTGCGGGGGCTGTACTCGGCCGCGCTGGGTTACCGGGTGTCCGCGACGAACCTGCAGCGGGTGCTGTCCCGGCGCGGGCTGCTGGTCCCCACCGGGCACACCGCCCCGCCCGGGCGCAGCGGCGGACGCCCGGCGGCGCTCTTCTCCTTCGCGGGCAAGGGGATGCAGATCACCGACCCGTTCGCCGTCTTCCGCCCGCCCGCCGGGAAGTGACCGTCCTGCGAAGTCCTCCCGGTCCCCGTACCTTGAACGGGTGACCGAGCCGAGCGAGGAGTCCACCGGGAAGGCGATCTTGCCGCTGTTCCCGCTACAGACCGTGCTTCTGCCCGGAACACACCTTCCGTTGCACATCTTCGAACCGCGGTACCGGCAGCTGATGGCCGACCTCGTCGGTGAGGTCGTCCCGGACCGCGAGTTCGGCGTCGTCGCGTTGCGTTCGGCGATGGTCAGGGAGGTCAGCGGGCCGGAGCACGTCCACGAGGTCGGCTGCAGCACGGTGCTGCGCGAGGCGAAACGGCTGCCGGACGGCAGATTCGACGTCGTCACAACCGCGCGGCGCCGGTTTCGGCTGCTCGAGATCGACCGCGTTTCCGCGCCGTACCTGATCGGCTCGGTCGAATGGGTGCCCGACGACCGGGTCGCCTCGGTACCCGGCGACACGGTGAACAGGCTCGCCGACGTCGCGAAGGCCGCGCACCGGCGCTACTGCGAATCCGCCTGGCACGCCGACGACTGGACGACCCCGCCCGAGGACGGCGACATCGCGGCGCTCGCGTACCGGCTCACCGCGGACTGCCTGCTCCCGCTGGAGGACCGGCAGCGCCTGCTGGAGGAGACCAACCCGCTGCGGCGGCTGCGGATCGCGTGCCGGCTGCTGACGCGGGAAGCCGGGTTCCTCAGCACGCTCGGCGCGGTCCCGATGCCGCCGGGGGAACTCGGCGAGTTCACGCGCCCCTCGAACCTGAACTGAGACGACCTGTCGCCAGACACCCCGCATGCCACGCGGCGAAAGCTCCCTTCACCACACCAGACGCGGGGAAAGTCCCCTTCAGCCCGGACCCAGGCTGACGCTGGCACGCGCCCCTCGACCCTGAACTGAGCCCCTTCAAGCGCCATGAACGGCCCGTTCCTGGCAAATTTCGCAAGGAACGGACCGTTCATGGCACGTGTGGGACGCGGACTCGCGAGGCGCTACTTACCGGACTCCGGCGCCGCACCCTCGTCCGGACCGTTGCCCCCGCCGAACTTGCTCCACACCTTGCCCGCCGCCCCGGACACCGCCTCGCCGACGTCGCTGAACACCTTGGTCAGCGGGTCGGCCGAGCTGTTCCAGGAATCCTTGTACGACTTCGCGGCCGACTTCAGGTCATCGGTCCAGTTGGACGAGGGCGCGTCCTCGTCGCGACGCGGGTACCCACCGGCCAGGATCCCCCGGTACTCCTCGGACGCGGCCCACTTCTGCAACTGCGCGGCGCGTACGACGGCCAGCGGATGCGACATCGTCTCGACGTAGCGCAGCTTCAGGTAGCTGTCCCGGATGTCCTCGACCGACTCGTATTCCGCCGCCTGCTGCAGGAAGGCCGGGATGTCGATCTTCGACGGGTCGATCCCGCCCGCGACCAGGATCTGCGAGCGCAGCGCCGCCGTCGGGTCCTGCGAGCACAGCAGCCCGGCGCGGTCGCAGGACAGTTCGGCCTTGCGGTACCACTCGCGCAGCGCGGCGATGACGACACGGATGCCGATCGCGCTGACCGGCGTCCACGACATCGACATCTGCAGGCCGATCAGCCGGATCATGATCGTGCGGTACACCGCGTGCCCGGACAGCACGTGCCCCATCTCGTGCCCGATCACGAACCGCAGCGACGCGAGGTCCATCGCCTCGACGGCCGCGGTGTTGAGCACGATGAACGGCTCGTCCATGCCGATCGTCTGCGCGTTGACCTCGGGACTGCGGGCGACGAACAGGTTCGGCACGCGGTCGAGGTCGAGCGTTTCGGCGCATTCGTTGCGCAGCCTGTCCAACTCCGGATACTGCTTCGGGCCGACCCTGATCGCGGACGCGAGCGCCATCAGCCGCTCGCCGCGTTCGGCGTAGAAGCCCGAAACCGCCTTCACGACCTGCGCGAACCCCGGAACGGCGCGCAGGGTGGCCAGTGCGCCGCGGTCGACGGGGTGTTCGTAGGCGCGCGGGCTGATACCCGGAAAGCGGACGGCGTTGTGCCGGGAAACCTCGATGTCGTCGGTCAAGAAAGCCCCCTAGAGAAGTTGCCGCCCACCCTAGAGGAAATTCGTCAGCCGAGGCGGCGGCCCAGGTCTTCCCGTCCGTTCCACGCGGTCAGCAGCGTGTACGCCAGCGTGGTCATCAGCGGCGCGGCGAGCATGATCCACGGGGATTCGATCTGCGGCGCCTTCGCGATGACGTCGCCGACGGCGGGCGCCGCGGCGATCTCGTAGCGGCCGTTGGCGAACGCGACGCCCATCGTCGTCCCCAGCCAGCCCGCGAGGGTCGCGCCGCCGGTCGCGGCGATCAGCACGACCGGGCCGCGGCGCTCCCGCAGCAGCCAGGTCACGATGCCGATCAGCAGCCCGGCGCCGAGCGCGAGGAAACCGTAGACGGCCAAGTCGTCGAAGCGGTGCCAGCTCTCCAGCTCCAGCGGGGCGAGGGTGCCGCTGTCGTTGATCACGCGCATCCGCTGAGGCGGAGCGAGCCTCGCCCACAGCCAGGCCAGCGGGAAGCCGAGCAGCCCCGCCGTCGACAGGACGCTGACCGCCGGCAGGAGATCGGCCTTGACGACGACCTTGGGGTGCGGGCGGCGCGGCCTCGGCAGCACCGGCACCGACCAGGGGTCGGGCACACTGGAAGACAGGTGCGCCGGTTTACCGGTCGTCTCGCCCAACCCCGGACTCCTCCCTCGTGCTGCTTGTGCAGAGCGTAACCAATGACGCCCCCAGCGCACGCGCCTCCACCGCGTTTCGTCCTCTGAATGCGGGAATTCAGCCGGCGAGTTCGCCGTGACGGCTGCACCGGGCCGTCCAGCCGACCGGGGTGATCTGGACGACCATCCGCCGCGCGCAGTACGTGCAGTAGCGCGGCGGCTCGAGCGCCGTTCTCGGGTTGTGGCAGGCGGGATGTTCCGCGCCACCGTCGGACGGCTGTCCACAGTGGACGCAGAACGCGGGTTCGTCAGAGGACGTCACTGATCGCCTTCACCGGCATCTTCAGCTCTTCGAGCATCGCCAGATCCGCGGTGGCCGGGCGGCCGAGGTTGGTCAGGTAGTTGCCGACGATGATCGCGTTGATGCCGCCGAGCATGCCCTGTTTGGTGCCGAGGTCGCCGAACGTCAGCTCACGGCCGCCGGAGAAGCGGAGCAGCGGACGGGGCATCGCCAGCCGGAACGCGGCCACGGTGCGCAGCGCGTCCTTGCCCTCGACGACCTCGTAGTCCTCGTAAGGCGTACCCGGCTGCGGGATGAGGAAGTTCATCGTGCACTCGTCCGGGTTCAGCTCGGCCAGCTGCGCGGCGAACTCGGCGCGCTGCTCGATGCTCTCCCCCATGCCGATGATGCCGCCGCAGCAGACCTCCATGCCCGCCTCGCGGATCATGCGCAGGGTCTCCCAGCGCTCTTCCCACGTATGCGTGGTGACGACGTTCGCGAAATGCGAGCGCGCGGTCTCCAGGTTGTGGTTGTAGCGGTGCACGCCCATCTCGACGAGTTCGTCGACCTGTTCCTGGGTGAGCATGCCGAGCGAGCAGGCGATCTGGATGTCGTTGCCGTCCTCGCGGATGGCCTTGATCCCCTCGCGGACCTGCGAGAGCAGCCGCTTGTCGGGGCCGCGGACGGCGGCGACGATGCAGAACTCGGTCGCTCCGGTCTCGGCGGTCTGGCGGGCGGCCTTGACCAGGCCGGGGATGTCCAGCCACGCCGACCGCACCGGCGTCGGGAAGCGGCCGGACTGCGAGCAGAAGTGGCAGTCCTCCGGGCAGCCTCCGGTCTTGAGGCTGATGATGCCCTCGACCTCGACCTCGGGGCCGCACCAGCGCATCCGGACCTCGTGGGCCAGCGCCAGCAGGTCGGTCAGGTGGTCGTCGTCGAGCCGCAGGATCTCGAGGATCTGCGCTTCGCCGAGCCCGACACCACGCTCGAGGACCTGCTCACGCGCCACGGCGAGGATGTCGACGGTCTCCGGGGCAGTGGTCACGAGGCGGCTCCTGTTCGGGGTGGGGCGGTGAAGCAAAGGCACATCATCGTGCACGACCGGGCGCCTCGGCCACAGCGACGCAGGTCACTTCTGCGCCGACGCGCGGCCGACGAAGCATTCCGGGTCGAATTCCCCGCCGAACCACGGCGAGAGCCCGGCCCTCGCCCGATCGGTGAACTCCTCGGGCCCGGCCGAGCCCAGCCCGGCGGGCAGCACGCCCAGCAGTGGGGCGCCGGCGGCGACCGGCAGGTCCCGCAGGTTCGACACGGCCGCCAGATCGGGCTCGTCCGGCCAGGAGCCGATGATCACCCCGGCCACGGTGAGCCCGCGTCTGGTGGCGACCTCGGCGGTCAGCGCGGTCGCGTTGAGCGTGCCCAGCCCGGCCTCGGCGACGATGATGACCAGCGCGCCCAGCGACCACGCGACGTCGGCCAGTGTGGCCCCGTCGGCGTCGAAGCGGACCAGCAGGCCTCCCGCGCCCTCGATGAGCGTGAGGTCGTGTTCGCCGTCGAGGTCGCTCGCCGCGGCGGCGATCTCACTCGGGGCCAGCGTCGGCAGTCCCGAGAGCCTGGCGGCCGCCTCCGGCGACAGCGGATCCGGGTATCTCCGCAGTTCACGGGTGGTGACCGCGCCGGCGAGCCGGAGCACGTCGGCGAGGTCGCCCGGTTCGTCCGGGCCCACTCCGGTCTGCGCCGGTTTCAGCACGGCGACACGCTGGCCCTGACCGGCGGCCAGAGCGGCGATGGCGGCGGTGGAGATCGTCTTGCCGACACCCGTACCGGTGCCGGTCATGACCAGCATGCTCACGTGCGTTGAACTTAGTGGGTCGGGATCAAGTCCCGCTGAACGGCTCCGTCAGCTCCCCTGTTCGGGCACGGCGGCGACGGCCCCGACCGGGGTGAACGCCGGGCTCTCGTCGTCGGACAGGTAGACCTGCGCCGCCCCGACGTCGAAGTACATCCCGGTCAGATGAAGGTCACCGCGTGCCTCCGCCTCGGCGATCAGCGGGTAGTGGCGCAGGTGCTCCAGCTGCTGCAGCACGTTCTGCAGGGCCAGCCGGTCGACCTCGGATTCCGGGCGTTCGCCGTCGAGGGTCACCGTCACCTTGCGGTTCGCGCTCGGCTCGGCGTGCCGCAGCCACGAAGCCAGCATCGGCGCGCCGTCCGGGGCACCGGTGGCCAGCGCCTGCATCGCACCGCAACCGGAATGCCCGCAGACCACGATCTCGCGCACCTTCAGCACCCCGACGGCGAACTCGACGGTCGCGCCCATCGACGGGTCGGCCCGGCGGGCGGGCACCAGGTTCCCGATGTTGCGGACGGTGAACAGGTCGCCGGGACCGCTCGTGGTGATCATGTTCGGCACGATCCGCGCGTCACCGCAGGTGATGAACAGCGTGTGCGGCGACTGGCCACCCGCCAGCTTGCTGAGCGCGGGCTGCATGAGCGCGGCGGTGCGCCGCTGGAACTCGGTCGCCCCGCGCAGGGTGGGCCCGCCGCGCTGGCCGGGCACCTCGACGTCCTTGGCCTGCCAGTCCGACCACGGCGCGAGGAACCGCGGCACCGAACGCATCGCGGCCGTCCTGGTCAGCGTGGGATCGCCGGATTTGCCGTTGGCGAACCACGGATGCCCGATCTCGTCGACGATCACCTTCCCGCCGGAGCGTTCGTGCGCCTGCTGCCAGTTCGACAGGCTTTCGAAGGCGGCGTGGTCGAGGTAGTCGACGACCAGTTCCAGGGTCACCTTCGCGCCGTCGGGAACGGTCGCGAGCACCCGGCTGAGCCTCGGCACCGACAGGAAAGTCAGGACACCCTCGACGACGACGCGCCAATCGTCACCGTCGCGTTCGGCGTGGATCCCGGACCACACCGTGCGCCGCAGCATCAGCAGCACCGAAAGCGCGATACCGAGCAGGACGCCGGTGAGCAGGTCGAAGACGACGACCCCGCCGAGCGTCACCAGGTACAGCCCCAGGTCGCCGTGTTTGAGGACCTGCTTCATGTGGCCGGGGTTCACCAGCTTCGCACCGACGTGGACGAGCAGGCCTGCCAGCGCGGCGAGCGGGATGTTCTGGATCAGCCCGGCGAACGCGGCGACGAACACCAGGATCCAGACGCCGTGCAGGATCGCGGACACGCGGGTGCGGGCGCCGGCGGCGACGTTCGTGGAACTGCGGACGATCACGCCGGTGACCGGGAGACCGCCCAGCGCGCCGGAAGTCATGTTCGCGGCGCCTTGCCCGATCAGCTCACGGTCGAGGTTCGACCGCGGCCCGGTGTGCATCTTGTCGACGGCGACGGCCGACAGCAGGCTTTCCACGCTGGCGATCAGCGCGATGGTGATGACCGCGACGGCGAACGCGCCCCAGCCCGCGTCCGGGAATTCCGGCGCGAAACGGATGTTGAGCAGGTCACCAGGCAGGTCGACACGGGGCAAGGTCATCCCGGTGGCGACGGACAGCACGGTCACCAGCGCGATCGCGGCGAGCGGGCCGGGAACCTTGCGGACGGACTCGGGAAGCCGCGGCCACAGCAGCAGGATGCCGATGGTGAGCACACCGATCAACGCGGCGGCGTCGTGGTGGCCGACGATCTGCGCGGGCAGTTCGGCGATGTTCTTGAGCGCCGAACTCTGGGCCGTTCCGCCCAGTACGACGTGGAGCTGGCCGAGGACGATCGTGACGCCGATACCGGCGAGCATGCCGTGGACGATGGCGGGCGAGATCGCGAGCGCCGCGCGGGCGATGCGGCTCAGGCCCAGCAGGATCTGGAGCGCCCCCGCGACGACGGTGATCGCGCAGGTGGTCGCCCAGCCGAAGGTCGCGATGGTCTCGGCCATGATCACCGTCAACCCGGCGGCCGGACCGCTGACCTGGAGAGCGGAGCCGCCGAGTGCTCCGGCGACCACACCTCCCACCACGGCGGCGATCAACCCCGCGACGATCGGCGCTCCTGACGCGAGAGCGATCCCGAGCGAAAGCGGGACGGCGACGAGGAACACCACCAACGAGGCGGGCAGGTCGTGCCGGAGCACGGCGAGGGGTTTCTTGATGATCACCATCATGATCACCAGGAAACTGGTGAATTGTCCGATATGCACCACCCTATCGAGTGAATATCACCCCACAGGCGGGTGGCGTGGCCCACTTTCGGCCTGTTTCGTTGCCCGGAGGTGTCCACCGCATTGCGAAAACCCTTATGAGCTCCCGAATCCTGGGACGTATCGATCGGCCGCCCGGCCAACTCGGCCGCCCCCTACCGTCGCCCGGCCCGGCAAGGCGAAGCGTTGCGAAAGCCACTTTCGCAACTTTGAAGGTTGCGAAAGTGGCTTTCGCAACTGTCCCGTCCCTCACGCTAGGCCGCTCCACCCGTGGCGCCGGGCCGTGTCGCGAAAGCCACAGTGATGATGATGTGTGTGGATGGAGTTCTGGCGGGGTCTGGCTCGGAAAGCCACTGACGCCCTGGTTGGGGTTGTCTTG
>NZ_JBHVKW010000072.1:0-44176 GCF_042797905.1 Amycolatopsis sp. NPDC057786 | reverse complement strand
GGCCTCCCCCTCGGTGGCCCGGCGGCGTCGTTCACCGCGGCCTTGATCGCCCTCACCCCCACGAGGGCGATCGAGGCCGTGGTGTCACGACTCAAGAACGGGGCAGGTACCCGCACCCGATCCCGTCCTTCGCGGCAACGGAGGTCTGACGCGCGAGGGACCGGCTCAGGTTCCATTCGCGCCAATCATCTTCCGAAATTCCTTTGAGGACCGGCCTGAGCACGCAGGACCTCAGCGGCTCCGGAAGCCGGCCGACCGACGGCACGACGTCGGCGGAAAACCTTGAGAGGTAACGGGTGTCGAGCGTCTTGCCGTGCGCGAGCCGGTCGATGTTGCGGTCGGCGATGAACCGCTCCGGATCGAGGACGGCCAGTCCGAGCAGCGCCGCGACGGCGGCTCCGATGGCCGCGCGCGGCAACCAGGCCGACCGCAGCGGGATCAGCGACACGAGCACCAGCACGAAGATCAGCCCGATCCAGAGTTCGCAGACCTCGACCAGCAGCCGCAGCACGGTGAACCCGTACGCCTGCTGGTATGTCCACATGCGACTCAACGCGGACGCGACCAGCACCAGGCTGAGCACGCTCAACGCGCCGAGCAGCCCGCGCTGCCAGACACGGTCGGCCGCCGACGACTTCGGCGCCCACCGCAACGCGGCGGCGACCAGCAGCAGGGTCAGCACGGTGATGGCGGAGAGCTGCCAGAACCCGCTCCTGGCGTACTCGGCCGCTGTCAACCCACTCGTGGCCAGGACGTATTCGGTGCCGCCGAACAACACGACCAGGCGGACCACGACGAAGCTCGTGAACAGCGCCACCAGCACCCCCAGCGGCAACGTCCATTCGAGCCGGTGCTTGAGCCGTTTGCGCGGCGCGTCGTCGTCGGACGGCAGCGGGGGCGCCGCCAGCAGGTAACACGCCCCCGCCACGGCGAACGCGGCCACGACGAAGATGAATCCCCAGCGCACGAACGTTCCCGGGTTCAGTTCGGGGATCACCGCGTCGACGACGTTCGCGAACGCGGCGTCCGCGCCGCGCAGCAGCGGCACGAAAACCAGCAACAGCAAGCCGCTGGCCAGCACCGGCACCAGAAACCTCGGCCTCGCGCGGCCTTCCTGTTTCTTGCCGAGCTTCACGAGCCCGCGCCCGATCCACGGGATCGAAAGCAGCGCTTCGATCGGGACCGCGAAGACGTCGTAGATGATCGTGTTCACCGTGCGTTTCCCGACCACGGCGAGGGATCCGGCGACCAGGGCGGCCAGCACGCACAACACGTTCAGCCACACCGACGCGCGGACCATGCCGACCGCGAGCAGGCCCAGCGCTGCCGCCGCCCATACCGCGTTGACCAGCCGGAAATGCGGTTCGGCGTCACCGCGGGCGCGTTTGTCGGCGAAGTAGACGGCCACCGCGAACGCGAGCCCGGCCACGAACCAGCCGGCTCCGGGCGCGTCCGGCATGGCGAAGGCGGCGATCAACCCGGCCGCGGCCGCCGCGGGCAGGACGGAGCCGGGCAGCGGGACGATCATCGATTTGGGCGGAACGCGGGGCCGCATCAGCACCGGGATCGGCGGCGCGGGCGGCAAGGTGGCGGTCACCGAGGGCGGCGACGCGTGCGCCTGCCGGTCTTCTTGGTCTTCGCTCATCAAATCCTCCAGTTTGCGAAAGCACATATCGCAGTGTGTACGGAGCCGCCGGAAACACGCGGCAGGGACCTACGGAACGGGGATCACGACGCGGATGACACAGCCCGGCCGGTGCTCGGGCGTGACGACGGCGATGCTGCCGTCGTGGAGGTCGACCACCCACCGCGCGATCGCGAGCCCGAGGCCGGTGCCCCCGCCGCCCGCCCGCTCGCCGCGGGTGAACCGCTCGAACACGCTGTCCCGCTCCCCCGGCGGGATCCCGGGGCCTTCGTCCTCGACCTCGATGACGACGTCGGCCTCGCGTGCTTCCGCCCGCACCCGGACCTCACCCCCGGCCGGCCCGTGCCGGACGGCGTTGTCGAGCAGGTTGACCACGACCTGGTAGAGCCTGCCGCGGTCGGCGACGGCCGTCGCGCCGGGCGGCTGGACGTCGACGGCGAACCGCACGCCACGGCCGGTCGCGGCGGCGGTCACCCCGGCCTCGGCGGCGACCTCCTCCAGCAGCAGTTCGAGATCGAACTCCTCCAGCTGCAACGGGAACGCGCCCGCGTCGATCCGCGAAAGATCGAGCAGTTCCGAGACGAGCCTGCCGAGCCGCTCGGTCTGCTGCAGCGCGGTCTTCAACGTCGCCGGATCGGGTTCGGCGACGCCGTCGACGAGGTTCTCCAGCACCCCGTTCAGCGCGGTGATCGGCGTGCGGAGTTCGTGGGAGACGTTCGCGATCAGCTCGCGGCGGCGCTGATCCGAGGCGTCCAGGTCGGCGGCCATCTGATTGAAGGCGTGCGACAGCTCCCCGACCTCGTCGCGGGCGGTCGCCCGGACCCGCCGGGTGTAGTCGCCCTTGGCCATCGCGCGGGCGGCGGCGGTCATCTCGCGCAGCGGCCTGGTCATCCCGTGCGCCAGGATTTGCGAGGTCACCACGGCGAGCACCATCGCGGCGATCGTGGTCCGCGGCGGCAGCCAGCCGATCTGCCAGTTGAAGAAGGCGAACGCGATACCGCCCGAGGACACCAGCAGGATCGCGAGCTTGAGCTTGATGGAGCGGACCGGGTCGAGCGGTCTCGGGAGCGCGTCGACGACGCGGCCGAGCAGCGGGCGCAGCTTCACGATCCGACCTCCAGGGCGTAGCCGACGCCGTGCACGGTGCGGATGAGGTCCGCGCCCAGTTTGCGGCGCAGCGCCTTGATGTGGCTGTCGACCGCGCGGGTGCCCGACCCGGTGCCCGCGACGTCCCAGTCCCAGACCTCGCTGAGCAGGCGTTCCCTCGGCTGCACCGCCCTCGGGCGCTTCGCGAAGTGGACGAGGAGGTCGAATTCGATCGGCGTCAGCTGGGCCTGGTTGCCCGCGCGCGTGACGCGCCGCTGCTCGACGTCGATTTCGAGGTCGCCGAGGACGATCTTCGTGCCGGCGTCGCTCACGTCGGTCCTCGCCGATCGTTCGACCCGGCGCAGCAGCGCGTGCACCCGCGCCGAGAGCACCCGCATGGAGAACGGTTTGGTGAGGTAGTCGTCCGCGCCGACGCCGAGGCCGATCAGCATGTCCGTCTCGTCAGACCGGGCGGTCAGCATCAGCACCGGGACCGGGCGGCGGGCCTGGATCCGGCGGCAGACCTCGAGCCCGTCGAACCCCGGCAGCATCACGTCGAGGACCACCAGGTCCGGCTCGCGCTCCGCGTCGGTCTCGACGCCGGACGGGCCGTCGTGCGCCAGGTCCACGGTGAATCCCTCGGCCCGCAGCCGCGCGGCGATGCTCTCGGCGATGGTCACGTCGTCCTCGACGACCAGCACCCGGCGTCCTCCCAGTTCCATGGGGATGACTGTAAGCACCGGCCGTGGAGACCATCCGGGTGAGCTGTGGAGATCCTGTGGAGATGTTTCGGCCGGTTTGCCGGATTACTACGTCCGTGTGTGTGACGCAGGTCATGCACCAGGAGCCCGCGAACGCAATCGACAGTCTGCGCTCCGACGCCATCAACAGTGAACAGTCTGCCAGTCCCACCCGCGCGGCGCGGGCGAGCACGATTCCGCAATGGAGCCGACGGCACGCGGTACGCAGTACGTGCATCCTGATGGCCGGGTGGAACTCGGCGAGGTCGAGTCCTTGAAGGACAGCCGCTTCTACAACGAAGAACTCGCCCCGGTCCCGGTCGAAAAGCGGACCTGGACCACTTACACCTACTTCGCGCTGTGGATGGGCATGGCGCACAACATCCCGTCCTACGCGCTCGCGGCGTCGCTGATCGCGCTCGGGATGAACTGGGTACAGGCGTTGCTCACGATCACGATCGGCAACCTGATCGTGCTGATCCCGATGCTGCTCAACAGCCACGCCGGGACGAAGTACGGCATCCCCTTCCCGGTGTTCGCCCGCGCCTTCTTCGGGATGCGCGGAGCGAACCTGGCGGCGTTGCTGCGGGCGTTCATCGCGTGCGGCTGGTTCGGCATCCAGACCTGGGTCGGCGGCGAGGCGATCTACATCATCGTCGGGCGGCTGGCCGGATCCGGCTGGAAGAACTCCACCGTCGTCCTCGGCCAGCACTGGACGCTGTGGCTGTCGTTCGGGGTGTTCTGGGTGATCCAGATGCTCATCATCTGGCGCGGGATGGAGGCGGTCCGGAAGTTCGAGAACTGGACGGCGCCGCTGGTCTCGGTCGGTTTCCTGATCCTGCTGG
This sequence comes from Amycolatopsis sp. NPDC057786, assembly GCF_042797905.1. NCBI lineage: Bacteria > Bacillati > Actinomycetota > Actinomycetes > Pseudonocardiales > Pseudonocardiaceae > Amycolatopsis > Amycolatopsis sp. NPDC057786. The sequence goes on along the minus strand of NZ_JBHVKW010000072.1, from coordinate 39,860 downwards.
GCTACGTGCTGATCAAGGCGGGCGGGCTCGGGCCGATCCTGGCCGAACCCGGCAAACTCGGCTGGGGGCCGGACTTCTGGAAGGTGTTCGCCCCGGCGCTGATGGCGATGATCGCGTTCTGGTCGACGCTTTCGCTGAACATGCCGGACTTCACCCGGTTCGGCGGCAGCCAGGGCAAACAGGTCCGCGGCCAGATCCTCGGCCTGCCGACCACGATGACGTTCATCGCGATCGTGGCCATCCTGACCACCTCCGGCGGCAGTGTCCTCTACGGCGAGCAGATCTGGGACCCGGCGAAACTGGCCGACCGGTTCGACTCCCCGATCGTCGTGGTGGTCGCGCTGATCGCCCTGGTGCTGGCGACAGTGTCGGCGAACCTGGCGGCGAACGTCGTCAGCCCGTCCTACGACTTCTCCAACGCGTTCCCGAAGAAGATCACCTTCGCCGTGGGCGGGCTGATCACCGGCATCATCGGCATTCTCATCCAGCCGTGGCGCCTCTACTCCGATCCGAACATCTACATCTTCGCCTGGCTCGGTTTCTACGGCGGCCTGCTCGGCGCCGTCGCCGGGGTGCTCGTCGCCGGCTACTGGGTGGTCAACCGCACGCGCCTCAACCTGCGGGATCTCTACACCGAACGCGGCGTCTACTGGTTCAACGGCGGCTGGAACTGGCGGGCGCTGGTCGCGACGCTGGTCGGGGCCGTGCTCGCGGTCGGCGGCGCGTACGGCGGGCCGTTCCCCGCCGACGGGCTGATCCCGCTCCTGAAACCGCTCTACGACTACAACTGGGTCGTCGGCCTGGCGGGCGCCTTCGTCGTCTACCTGCTGCTGTCCCTGCCCGAACGCAAGCGCACCACCGAAACAGAGGAGGATGCAAGTGAGCGACGTGGTCCGAGCCGGATTGATCCAGCAGCGGTGGACGGGTGACAAGGAGTCCATGATCGCGAACGCGGTCGATGCCATCGGCAAGGCCGCTTCGCAGGGCGCGCAGGTCGTCTGCCTGCAGGAGTTGTTCTACGGCCCGTATTTCTGCCAGGTGCAGGACACCGACTACTACTCCTACACCGAAGGCATCCCCGACGGGCCGACGACCAAGCTCATGCAGGAGGTCGCCGAACGCCACGGTGTCGTGCTCGTCGTCCCGATGTACGAGGTCGAGCAGCCCGGCGTGTACTACAACACCGCCGCGGTGATCGACGCCGACGGCACCTATCTCGGCAAGCACCGCAAGAACCACATCCCGCAGGTGAAGGGGTTCTGGGAGAAGTTCTACTTCCGGCCCGGGAACCTGGGTTACCCGGTGTTCGACACCGCCGTCGGCCGTATCGGCGTCTACATCTGTTACGAGCGGCACTTCCCGGAGGGCTGGCGCGCGCTGGGGCTGGCGGGCGCGAAGATCGTGTTCAACCCGTCGGCGACAAGCCGGGGTCTTTCGGAGTACCTGTGGCGGCTGGAGCAGCCTGCCGCCGCTGTCGCGAACGAGTACTACGTCGGCACGATCAACCGCGTCGGCGTCGAACCCTTGGGCGACAACGACTTCTACGGTCAGTCGTATTTCGCGGATCCCCGCGGCCAGCTCGTCGGCGAAGCCGCCTCCGACACCGAGGAGGAGATCGTCGTCCGCGACCTCGACATGGCCAAGCTGACCGAGGTCCGGGACCTGTGGGCCTTCTACCGAGACCGCCGTCCCGACAGCTACGGACCCCTCGCGGAGGCGTGATGACCACCCTCATCAGCGGCGGACAGGTGCTGTCCACGGCGGGCGCTTCGGCGGCGGACGTCCTCGTCGACGGCGAGACGATCTCGGCCGTCGGCGCCCCCGGCACGCTGGGGCCCGCCGATTCGGTGATCGACGCCACCGGGAAGTACGTGCTGCCCGGCGGGATCGACGCGCACACCCATATGGAGATGCCGTTCGGCGGGACGCATTCCGTCGATACCTTCGGCACCGGGACGACGGCCGCGGCGTGGGGCGGCACGACCACGATCATCGACTTCGCCGTCCAGGCCAAGGGCACGTCGCTTCTGTCCACCATGGACAAATGGCATGAGAAGGCCGACGGCAACTGCGCCATCGACTACGGCTTCCACATGATCGTCTCCGACGTCAACGATTCGTCGTTGAAGGAAATGCAGGCCTGTGTCGACGGTGGCGTCGGCAGCTTCAAGATGTTCATGGCGTATCCCGGGGTCTTCTACTCCACGGACGGCGAGATCCTTCTAGCCATGCAGAAGGCGCGCGAGATCGGCGCGACGATCATGATGCACGCGGAGAACGGCATCGCGATCGACCAGCTGGCCGCGCAGGCGTTCGCCGCCGGGAAGATCGACCCGGTGCAGCACGGGCTCACCCGGCCGCCGGAGCTGGAGGGCGAGGCGACCTCGCGCGCGATCCAGCTGGCCAAGGTGACCGGGGCGCCGCTGTACATCGTGCATCTCTCGGCGTCGCAGGCGCTGGCCGCGGTCGCGGAAGCGCGTGACAACGGGCAGAACGTCTTCGCGGAGACGTGTCCGCAGTATCTCTATCTGTCCATCGAGGACTTGGCGAAGCCGGATTTCGAGGGTTCCAAGTACGTCGCCTCTCCCCCGCTGCGGGAGAAGTCGCATCAGGCGGATCTGTGGCGAGGACTGCGTACCAACGACCTCTCGGTGGTGTCCACGGATCACTGTCCCTTCTGCTTCAAGGACCAGAAGGAACTCGGCCGTGGCGACTTCCGCGCGATCCCCAACGGGATCCCCGGCGTCGAGCACCGGATGGACCTGCTGCACCAGGGTGTCGTGGCGGGCGAGCTCACCCTCGGCCGCTGGGTCGAGACCTGCTCGACCACCCCGGCGCGGATGTTCGGGCTGTACCCGCGCAAGGGTGTCATCGCGGCGGGTTCGGACGCGGACATCGTCGTCTATGACCCGGCGGCGAAGCAGACCCTCTCGGTCGAGACGCACCACATGAACGTGGACTACTCGGCCTACGAAGGAATGGAGATCACCGGCAAGGTCGAGACGGTGCTCTCACGCGGTCGCGTGGTCGTGTCGCCGTCCGGATTCTCGGGCAGCACGACGCACGGGAAATTCCTCTCGCGTGACCTGAACCAGTACCTGAACTGAGGCGGTGGCCGTGGACTTCGGAATTGTGCTCCAGACCGACCCGCCCGCGCGCGACCTCGTGCGGCTGATGAAGGCCGCCGAGGACCAGGGTTTCCGCTACGGCTGGACGTTCGACTCGTGCGTGCTGTGGCAGGAACCGTTCGTCATCTACTCGCAGATCCTCGCGGCGACGTCGTCGATGATCGTCGGCCCGATGGTGACCAGCCCGGCCACCAGGGACTGGTCGGTGATGGCGTCGACCTTCGCCACGCTCAACGACATGTACGGCAACCGGACCGTCTGCGGGATCGGCCGTGGCGATTCGGCGCACCGGGTGGTCGGCATGCCACCGTCCACATTGGCCACCGTGCGCGACTGCATGCACGTGGTCAAGGAACTCGCCGAAGGGCGCGAAGTCCTGTTGCGGGACAAGCCGGTGCAGATCCCGTGGATCCGCAACGGCCGACTCGAAATGTGGATGGCGGGATACGGGCCGAAGGCGCTGAAGACGGTCGGCGAGCACGCCGACGGCTTCATCCTCCAATGCGCCGATCCCGCGATCGCCCGGTGGACCATCGGCTCCGTCCGTGAGGCCGCCCGCGCGGCCGGGCGGGATCCGGCGGGGATCACGATCTGTCTCGCGGCCCCGGCGTACGTCGGCGACGATCTGGCGCATCAGCGGGAACAGTTGCGCTGGTTCGGCGGGATGGTCGGCAACCACGTCGCGGATCTCGTGGCGCGGTACGGCGATTCCGGGCCGGTGCCGCACGAACTGACCGACTACATCCGCGAACGGCAGGGTTACGACTACTCGCACCACGGGCGGGCGGGGAACCCCTCGACCGATTTCGTCCCGGACGAGATCGTGGACCGGTTCTGTCTGCTCGGGCCGTCTTCGGCGCATGTGGAACGCCTGGAGGAGCTGGCTTCGCTCGGGGTCGACCAGTTCTCGCTGTACCTGATGCACGACCAGCGCGAGGAGACCCTCAAGCGCTACGGCTCGGAGGTCATCAACCGCTGACGACCCGCATTTCGTCCTCTGAATGCGTCCTTACCGCATTCAGAGGACGAAATGCGTGGGGTCAGGCGCCGAACCAGGCGGCGAGGGACTCCCGCAACCCGTCGGCGTCGTCGCCTGCCCAGGCGACGTAGCCGTCGGGGCGGATCAGGAGGACGTCGGCGGGCCGGTCCTCGGCCTTCGCGGTGTGGACGTCCACGCGTCCCTGTGCGAGTTCGCGGAGTTCCGGTCGCCCGGCGAGATCCAGCAGGACCGGCCGCGCCGGACGCAGCAACTCGGCGACGCTGGCCGCGCCCTCGTCGGTCTCCAGCGCCAGATCCGGGACGAACGTGCCGGCGAGCGCGTGCCCGGAGCCCGGCATCGGGTAGCGCGTGTCGGTCCCGGCGACGTGCGAGGCCAGCCGCCGCGCGGCCTGCTCGTCGTCCAGTAGTTCCTGGAAGACCGCGCGGAGAGCTTCGGCGGCTTCGTCGTGCCCGCGCCGCAACGCGACCTGCGCCCGGGACTGCAGGAGCGCACGCGCGCCGGCGGCGTGGCGTTCCGCGTGATAGGTGTCCAGCAGCCCTTCCGGTGCCCGGCCCTGGATCTCCGCGGCCAGCTTCCACGCCAGGTTGACCGAATCGGACATGCCGACGTTGATCGCCGTGCCGGTCGAGGGCAGCAGGTGGGCCGCGTCGCCAGCCAGCAGGATCCGGCCTTCGCGGTAGCGCTCCGCCTGGCGGGCGGAGAACTGGTAGCGCGAGAGCCGGACCGGCTCGCCCAGCGGGACGTCGCCGCCGAGCACCCGGCGGATGCTGTCCCCGAGTTCGGCCAGCGTCATCGGCACGTCGTCGTCGACCTCGCCGGGGTCGTTCTCCGTGGTCTGGATGAACAGAATCCCCGACGTCAGCGAACCGAGCGCGAACACACCGGTGTCGGTCCGGGTGAAGCCCGCCTCGATCCGGCCCAGTTCCGGCGTCTCGATGTCGCCGTTCTCGTGGACGGTCAGCCCGTCGGGGATCTTGACCTGCCCGATCCGGTTGACCTCGGGATAGGTGGTGCCGGGGAAGCCGATCCCCGCCATCGAGCGGATTGGGCCGCGTCCGCCGTCGCAGCCCACCAGGTACGGGGCGGTGATCTCGTACGCTCCGTCCGGGCCGCGCACCTCGGCGGTCACCGACTCGTCGTCCTGGCGCAGGCCGACGACCTCGTGCCCGCGACGCACCTCCGCGCCGAGTTCGATGGCGTGCTCCTCCAGCAGCCGCTCCAACGACTGCTGACGTACCGAAAGCGCCTTCAGCGGCGGCTCCTCGAACCGGGTGAGGTCGACGTGCACCCCACCGAACGGAAAGCGGTGCGGCGGAACGGGGTCGGTGACGAGCCCCCGCACCCGCTCCAGCAGGCCGCGATAGTGCAGCAGGTCCAGGATCTGCCCGCTGAGGCCGTGGGCCTTCGGAGTCTTCCCCTGTTCCGGCCGCCGTTCCAGGACCAGCGGGCGCGCACCGGCCAGCCGCAGCTCGGCGGCCAGCATCAGACCGGTCGGGCCGGCACCCACGATGATCACGTCGACGTCCGTCAATCTTCACTCCTGTTCGGCCTGTTCTCGCTACGGCCGAGGATTCTGCGGCACAACCTGGGTCTTGCCGCAAGCCCCCCGGTGCGCTATATGTTGACCATGGAGGGGCGTACCCCACCATTTTTCCGGGTACGAGCACCAGGGATCGCGCGCCCGCGAGGCGAGACGCTGGCCGGGTGACCAGATTCCGCATCGCTGCCGCGCTCACCCTCACCGCACTCGCCGCCGTCACGATCACGCCCGCGGTCTCGGCCGCGCCGAAGGGTCTCGCCTGGGGTCCCTGCCCGTCCGGATCGCCACCGGGTCACGACTGTGCCGAGATCGAGGTCCCGTTGTCCTATCAGGACCCCGGCGGACCTCGGATCACCATCGCGCTCGGCCGTCTCCCCGCGACGGACCAGAAGCACAAACGCGGCACGCTCTTCACCAACCCCGGCGGCCCCGGGAACCCCGGCCGCTTCAGCAAGTTCCAGACGCCGTCCCTGCACCGGCAGTTCGACATCGTCGGCTTCGACCCGCGCGGGGTCGGCGCCAGCACTCCGGTCCGCTGCTTCACCGGCGACGCGGAAACCGAGCCGCTCAAACGGGTTCTGGGGAACTTCCCGATCACCACCGAGCAGGGGACCCGGCATCTCGCCGACGTCCGCGAGGTCGCCGCCTCGTGCGGCCGCAACGCGGGGCCGCTACTGGGGCACCTGTCCACCGCGAACGTCGCCAAGGACCTCGACAGGCTGCGCGAAGCCGTCGGCGAGCCCCGCCTGCGCTACTACGGGCTTTCCTACGGCACCTATCTCGGCGAGGTGTACGCCAACCTGTTCCCGCATCGCGTCGGCGCCTTGGCACTGGACGCCGTCAACGATCCGATCGCCTGGTCCACCGGGCACCGCCCGGAGGACGCGAACGTTCCGTTCAGCACCAGGCTCGGCGGCTTCCGCGACGCGGACCGTGCGCTCCAGGCGTTCCTCGACGCGTGCGCGGCCGACACCCGGTGCGCGTTCCGCGAGCCCGGGACCGATCTGCGGGCCAAGTACGACGCGCTCCTCGACCGGCTCGAAGCCGCGCCGGGGCCGATCACCTATCAGGAGGTCATCCGGCGTACGCACAGCGCGCTGACCGACGAGGCCCGCTCCCCCGCGCTGGCGGAATTCCTTCAGTCCGCGACGAAACCCGTCGCGGCGAAGGCCATCCCGACACCTTTCGATTCCGCGTTGGGCGGCGGCGGGACGATCTGCGCGGACACCGCGAACCCGCGTGATCCGGCCGCCTGGCCTCGCGCGGCCCGCGCGGCCGACCGGGAAAGCCGCGGTTTCGGTTCGTACGACACGTATCTGTCGCTGCCGTGCGCCTTCTGGCCCGCCTCGGATCCGGCGCGGTACACGGGACCTTGGAACCGGCCGACCGCGCCGATCCTGTTGCTGGCCAACGGCAAGGGCGACCCCGAAACGCCGTACGCCGGGGCGAAGCGAGCCGAACTCATCCTCCACAACGCCCGGCTCCTGACGCTGGACGCCTGGGGACACGGCGCCGCGAACCGCAGCGCCTGTGTCGACGCGGCTCTCGACGCCTACTTGTCCTACGGACGCCTTCCGGCGCGCGGCACCGTCTGCGCCCCGGATCACGCGCCGTTCGACGCGAGGTAAGCCTGATACACCAGGTTCCTCAATTCGACGCGGATCGGATAGGTCGACGACGGCAGCAACTGGGTGAAGAACAGGACCGTGATGTCCTCGTCCGGATCGACCCAGAACGCGGTGCTCGCCGCGCCGCCCCACGCGAATTCCCCGGCACTGGCGAGGGTCTTGGCCTTCACCGGGTCGTCGAGCACGGAAAAGCCCAGTCCGAAGCCGAAACCGTCGTACGGCGCCTCGGAGAACCCGGTCCGTCCGCAGGTCTCCAGATCCCCGCCGCCGGGCAGGTGATTGGTCGCCATGAGCCGCACCGTGCGCGGGCCGAGCAGCCGGACGCCGTCGAGTTCGCCGCCGCGCACCAGCATCTGGGCGAAACGGTGGAAGTCACCCGCCGTGGAGACCAGCCCTCCGCCGCCCGAGAAGCACGAAGGCGCGACGCGGCCGACGTTGCCCAGCTCGTCGTGACGGAACGGCTCCTTGGTGGCGGGATGCGGCACGTAGAGCGCGGCCAGCCGGTCGAGATCGCCGTCGGCGGCCTGGAACCCCGTCTCGTGCATACCGAGCGGGGTGAAGATCCGCTCGGCGAAGAAGGCGTCGAGCGACTGACCGGAGACGACCTCGATCAGCCTGCCGAGGATGTCCGTCGCGACCGAATAATTCCATTCCGAGCCCGGCTCGAACAGCAGCGGCAGCCGCGCGATCGCTTCGGAAACACCCGCCAGATCGAGCCCGGGCGCGGTGCCGAGGTCGAACCCCGCGTCACGGTAGAGCGCGTCGACCGGATGCGTGCGGTGGAACCCGTAGGTCAGCCCCGCGGTGTGGGTGAGCAGATGCCAGAGGCGGATCGGTCCGGCGGCGGGTACGGTCGCCGGCTTCACCGACGAACCCCCGGCGAAGACCCGCGGTTCCGAGAACTCCGGCAGCCAGCGGGAGATCGGGTCCTTGAGGTCGATGAGCCCCGCCTCGACGAGCATCATCGCCGCGACCGAGGTGACCGGCTTCGTCATCGAGTAGACGCGCCAGATCGTGTCGGTCTCGACCGGAAGCCCGGCCTCGATGTCGCGCCGCCCGTTCGACGCGAGATGCGCGACCTTCCCGTTCCTGGTCACCACGGCCAGGTACCCGGGGAGCCGCTTCTGCTCCAGATACCCGTCGAAGTGCTTGTCGATCCGGCGCAGCCGCTCCGCGTCGAAACCCACTTCGGCCGGGTCGACGTCCACCTTCAGCTCGATCATGCGACCGAGGCTACGCGTTCCGCTCGGCCTGTTTCTCCAGTCGCCACGCCTCGTCGGTCTTCCCGATCCGCCAGTATCCGGAGATCGACAGCAGGTCGCGCCGCATGCCCCGGTCGTCCAGCAGATGACGCCGCAGGTCCCGGACGAACCCGGCCTCGCCGTGGACGAACGCCTGCACGACACCTTCACGCCAGTCGAGCGCGCGGACGGCGGCCGCGAGATCGTCGCCCCGGCTCCGGTGCAGCCAGGTGATCCGCGCGTCGCCCTTGGTCGTCAGCGACTGCTCTTCGGCGGCGTCCTCCACGAGGATGAACGCGTGCACGGGCACACCCGCCGGCATGGCCTCGAGCGAAGCGGCGATCGCCGGCAGGGCGCTCTCGTCACCGGCGAGCAGATGCCAGTCGGCCTCCTCGCCCGGCGCGTACGCCCCACCGGGTCCGGAAACGAGCAGTTCATCGCCCGGTTTCGCGGCGGCGGCCCACGGCCCGGCGACGCCTTCGTCACCGTGGTGGACGAAGTCGAGCACCAGCTCACCGAGGTTCGCGTCGAAGGCGCGGACGGTGTACGAGCGCATCCGCGGCCACTGCTCGCGCGGCAGCTCTTCGCGGACGCGGGCCAGGTCGAACGGTTCGGGATAGGTGACGCCGGGCACCCGGAAGTGCACCTTGACGTAGGCGTCGGTGAATTCGTTGGGCTGGAAGGAGGCGATCTCTTCGCCCCCGGCGACGATCCGGACCATATGCGGGGTGATCCGCTCGGTGCGCAGCACCCGCAGGCGGGTCGCCGACACCGCCCTCCGCGACTCGGCCATGCACACTTCCTTTCCAGGGTTAGGTGAACCTAACCGAGCGTACGCCTTCCGCCGCCTGGTCGGGCGAGGTCTCCCATCATCCGATCAAAGCCCTCCGCGACCCGTTCGGCGAATCCGACGAAGAACCGGTTCGCCAACGGAACCGCCCATCGGCTCCAGGTGGCGACGTTGTACACCCGGTGGATCACCCGGGCACCGGCCGGAGCCTCCTCGACGGTGTACTCACCGCGATACCACCAGCCACCCTGCTGGGCAAGGAATCGACGCTCGGCGTCCATCTCGAAGCCGGGGTTGTACGGCTGGGCCCGCAGCGACTCCGCAAGCCGAGTGAAGACTTCCGCTGCCGGCGCGGGGACCACGCCGGACACCTCGACCAGGAGCTTCACGAAGGATCGCTCACCCGAGTGTTCTGGAACGATGCGACGCGCCAGCCGCCGGGGCCCTCCACGAGCACGTACGTCAGCGTCGACTCGCGGCCCGGTTCAGGCTTGCCGTCAGACAGCGACGACCCGCCACCGGACACGACGATCGCGACGTCCGGCAGGATGAACCGGACCTTGGGCTCGCCGCCGCCCACCACCAGCTTCGACCCCTTGAGCGGCCCCTCGAACAGGGACCGATGTGCGCTTTCGATCATCGCCCGGCCAGGCATGTTCATCCCGAAAAAGGTCACGTAGTCGGCGTCCTCGGTGAAGAACGACGCGTACGCGGCCGCGTCGCCGTCGTTCCACGCGTCGGCGAGCTTGCCCAGCACGGCGAGGACTTCGGTCTCTCGTCCGGTCATGATTTCCTCCAGTTGGACGAACAGTGTTCGTTAGACGAACACCGTTCTACAGGCGAACGGTGTTCGCGTCAAGTAGAGTTCCCGGCGAACCCCGGATCAGGAGGCGAACGAAGTGAGCAGGCCCCGGCGTCGCGCCGAGAAACCCGTCCTGTCCCAGGAACTCGTGGTGAAGACGGCACTGGACCTCCTCGCCGCCGAGGGGCTGGAGGCGGTGAGCATGCGGCGCGTGGCCCAGGCGCTGGAGACCGGCCCGGCGTCGCTCTACGCCCACGTCGCGAACAAGGAAGAGCTCCACGAGCTGATGGTCGACCACGTCCTCGCTTTCGGCCCGTTCCCGGAGCCCGATCCGGAACGATGGGTCGAACAGGCGAAAGACCTGCTGCGCGACAACGTGCGCGCGCTGACGTCGGTTCCAGGGATCGCCAAGATCGCGTGGGCCATCCCCGTGCCGGTCGGCGCGAACGCCTTGCAACAGGCCGAAGCGATGCTCGCGGTGCTGCGCGCGGGCGGCCTCGACCTCAAGCGGGCCCTGTTCGCCGCCGACGCGTTATGGCTCTACGCCAAGGCTTTCGCGTACGAAGGCGCGGGCTGGCAGCACGGCGACATCGACCTGGCCGAACAGGAGGAACGCGGCAAGCGGATGGTCGAGTACATGACGTCGTTCCCGCCCGGCGCCTTTCCGAACCTGCTGGCTTCGGGTGAGTACTTCACCGCGGAAACCGCGCAGGAACGCTTCGAGTTCGCGATCGATCTCTTCTTGCGAGGCTTGGCCTCCAGCGCCTCGTGAGTGCCCCGGGCGCGCTCAGAGCAGCGCGACCGCGGCCGCGTACTGCGGCACCAGCTGCGCCCCCAGGGAAGCCTTCATGTCCGACATCTTCTTCCCGAACACCACTCGCGGCCGCCCGGTTTCCACCGCCCACCGCACCGTTTCGCCGTAGAAGTGGAAATACAGATCGGGCCGCCCGCCGAGTTCCGGTGGCAGCGCCGCCCAGTGCCGTGCGATCGGCAGCGTCGGGTGGTCGAGAAGGGTCGCGACGGCGACCGCCCGGCCCGTCGCCGTCTCGCGGTACTCGATGACGTGCACGTCCGGCTGCCGCAGGAGGGCGCCCACGTAACCCACGAACGCCGGGAGCGGCACGATCGGCACATCGTGGTGTTTGGATTCGTTGTACCGCAACAGCTCCGCGATCTCGACCGGATCGGCCACGGCGCCCGGCCGCACGCGTACCTCGATCGACGGGTCGGCATCGAAAGTCCGGAAGATCTTGCGCAGGTTCTGTTTGCGTTTCCTGGCCAGGGAGTGCATCCAGTCGTCCCGGCTCGAGAACGGCGAGACGTCGAGGACCGCGACGTCCTCGGTCCGCCGCACCATCTTCAGCCCGCCACGGACACTGTCCACACCGGACTCCCCGACCTGGCGCACCAGCAGCGCGCGCAGGCCGAAGCCGAGTTCCGCGCGCATGGCCGGGACGAACGAGTCCAGCAGCATGCCGACGCCGCCGTCCGCATCCGCGCCGTCGAACCACCAGCCCGGCATCGCACCGGAACCGGGGGAACGGACGTCGAGCCCGCCGAACCGGCCGCGTCCGCTCGGGCGGGCGAACCGGTGCCGCCGGGTGAGCCCGGTGACCCAAGCGGAACTGACCACACCACGCGGTTCCCCGTTTTCGAGCAGGACCGTGACCGGCTGCTCGGTGCGCGCCGCCCACGCCTGGGTGGTGAGCACCTCCCAGCTCCAGTCCGCGCGCAGACCGGCCTTGGCCCGCAACGGTCTCCAGTAGGCGGGCTCCGGATCGCGCCGGGGGTCCAGGACTTCGATCACCATCGCGTCACCGGTCTCGGCACGATGACCCCGAGCAGCGGGACCGGCTGGAAACCGAGGGTCGCCTTGAGGTCGGTCAGCCCCCGCCCCATCGACAGGGATTTCCGGTTGCCTTCGATCATGTAGCGCACATTCCGGACGACAGCCTCGAAGTAGAGATGTTTCGGCCGTCCCTCTTCCGGGGCCAGCGCCGCCCAATGCTGGTGCAGGGGCGCGACCGGATGGTCGAGCACGTTGGTGAACGCGAGCAGCCTGCCCTCACCGTCGTGGTAGGTCGAGGTGATCACGTCCGGTCTGCGCACGAGTTCGCCGAGGTATTCGGCGGTGACCGGACCGCGCCGGTCGAACTTCACCGGTCCCATCCGCGCACGGTGCTCCCGCAGCATGGTGGCCAGTTCGAGGGCGTCGAGGTCGGTGCGGGCGGCCTCGGTGCGGACGATCACGTCCGGGTCGGCGGCGATCTTCTTCGACTGGCCGCGCAGGCTCAGCCGCCTGCTCCGGCGCAGGGACGCCAGCCACCCGTCGACGTCGACGAACCGGTTCTCCAGGACCGACGTCGGCATCGTGTCGCGCACGGGCCTGCCCCGTCCGGTCAGCATGTCGAGCGACTCCGGCTCGACGGTCCGGTACAGGACGCCAAGACAACCGGGGCCGGTGTAGCGGCAGACGGCGCGTTCGAACCGGCGCATGATCTCCCGCCGGTCGGCCGCGTCGACACCGTCCGCGAACAGCCACGGCGGGTATCCGGAAAGCCACGCGTGCTGCACCTCGGCCCAGCGCGGGCCGAGCCGCGCCAAGCCGCGTACGGCGCCAGGGCGGTCCGGGGAGACCGGGGCGCACAGCATCGCCAGTACCGCGGCGACGATCTCGCCTCCGTCACTGATCACGGTGAGCACGTTGGGACTGCGGGAAAAGCGCGACTCCACGCGCAGCAATCCGTAGTCCCACGGGACCGGCGCCTGCTGCGCGACGAGGAATCCCGCCCAGCCATCGGGCTCCGGATCGGTTCGCGGGTCGAGCACCCGCACTTCCCAGGTCATCGGCCCAGCACCGGTCTCGGCACGGCGACCGACACGAGGGACCTGGTGCCGAAGCCGAGCGGGGTCTTGTTCTCGAGCATCGCGCGGCCGGCGGTGAGTTCGGGACGCCGGAGCGTGATCATGTGCTCCACCGCCCTGGCGTAGAAGTCGACATAGAGCCCTTTCCGTCCGCCGCCCGCGCTCGGCAGCGCGGCCCACTGGTGCAGCGCGCAGCCGTCCTCGGCGTCGAACACCGTGCCGAAGCCCAGCAGCCGTCCGGATCCGTCGCGGTAGGTATGGGTGACGACGTCCGGGCGGCGGACGAGCGCGTCCAGATAGGACGGTGCGATCGGGCTGCGGGTGTCCATGTGCAGCCCGCCGAACCGCGACCGCTGTCCCCCTGCCCAGGCGCGGTCGTCCTGCCTGGACCGGTGGGCGTTGAGCAGCACGGCGAGTTCGTGGCAGTCCAGGTCCCGGCGGGCCGACGCCGCCTCGGTGCGCAGGTTCCCGTCTTCACGTAGTTCGCGCAATGTCCTGCGGGTCCCGTCGTCGAGCGCGCGTTCCCAGTCGTCCACAGTGGAGTATTCGTTGGTCAGCACGGCGGCCGGGTCGATCTCGCGGGACATCCGGCCGCGGCCGTCCAGCGCCGGGAGGAGTTCCGGGTTCATGGCGCGATAGATCAAGCCCAACAGCCCCGGGCCGAGGTAGGCGCACAGTTCCCGTTCGAACCGGCGGACCAGTTCGCGCCGCTCGCTCTCGTCCAGCCGCACGTCGAACACCCCGGCGGGATACCCGCTGAGCTGCCAGAGGTAGGCCTCCGCCCAGCGCGGGCGGAACCGTCCCCCCAGGACGGACAGGGGCGCGAAGTCGCCCGCCCGCCAGCTCCGGCACACCATCACGGTGAACGCGCCGACGATCGTCCTGTTCCGGCGGAGCACCGCGAGCACCGCCGGGTTCTTCGCCATCCAGGCTTCCCGGCGCAAGACGTCGTACTCCCACACCGGCCACAACCGAGCCCGCCGCAGGAAGCCGCTCCAGCCTTCGGGTTCGGCCGCGCTTCTCGGATCGAGCACCTCGACCTCGAACGCGGTGCTCCGTGCCGCCACCTTCGTCGTCGCCATCACGTGAGCACGACCGGTGTCCCGTGACGCGGGCACGGCGCGACCTCACCACGGACACCGCCCGCCGGGAGCACGTCCACGAACCGCGGGGATTCCTGACGCAGCAGCGTGAACGCGAGACCACCCGTCGTCGGGCGCGCGTAGACACGAGGCCAGTCGAGGTGCCACCGGCCGCATTCCTCGATCGCGCCCAGGTAGCCCAGCGCCGGATCGTGGAGCACCCCGTACGGACCGGAATCCATTGTGTCCAGTTCTCGTCGCGGTACGGATTCGACCCGGTACGCACGGTCCTCGGGCAGCGCCGCCGCGAACACGGCGAGCTGCTTGTCGTCACCGATCGCGAGCACGCGGCGACCGCGGCGGAGCTCGGCCGACAGTTCCGCCAGCACGCTCGGCGCCGGCACGTCGGGATCCACCACACAGCAACGAACTCCCCGCGGCAGGTCCACCGGCGCCCGCGCCTCGTCCCCACCGAGCACGACGACGAGTGCGTCCCCGGTCACCGAACGTGCCTTGCGCAGCACGGGACCCAGCCCGCGGCTCGGCTCGATCCGTTGCGTGCCACCGGCCAGCGGTACCAGGTCGACGATCTTGTGCACGGCCTCGGCCAGCGGCGCCGCGCCGCCGTCCGTCCCGGTGCGACCGGGCACCAGCACGGGATCCGTTCTGCCGTCGAGTGCCCAGCGCTCCCGGTAGAACGGCACCGTCGCGAAGGCCGACCGCACGGACCGCCGGTAGGCGGCACGCCAGGCAGCACTCACCCCCACTGTCCACATGGCGCGCAAGCTTGCGTCATCGATGCCGGTTTGGGAATACCCCGCGCCAGGTTCATCCGGTTTTCGACCGACTTCCCATCTTTTCGACTGAGCTGAAAGGACGAACTTGCGGATTCCGCTAGCGGGAACAAAGCCAGTCTGCCTATAACACGGGAACTTTCGAGCCGGCACGACCTGACGGCACTGGGGCAAGGGGACTCATGAACCGTGAAATCACGACGAGTGACGCCACGAACACGATAGCGCACTCACCGCGGGGATTCGCCAGATGAGCTGGTCGATACCCGGACCCACGCGGAGTGGACTCACCGTAGTCGTCCCGTGCTTCAACGAAGTCGACAACGTCGAGCCCTCCTACCGGGAGATCGTCGGCGAGTTGGGAAATCTCCCACTCGAACTGCTCTATGTGGACGATGGGAGCACCGACGGGACACTGGACGTCATCCGGGCGCTCGCGCACACCGACCCCCGGGTGCGGTACGTGTCCTTCACCAGGAACTTCGGCTTCGAGGCGGCCTTTTCCGCCGGTTATCGGTACGCGGGAAAACCGTGGCTTCTGCACATCGACGCCGACCAGCAGTTCCCAGCCTCCGAAGCGGGGAAATTGATCAACGCGGCCGAGGACGGCCACGACGCCGTTTTCGGTGTCCGCACCAATAGGCAAGATCCCTTACTAAGACGCTGGGGAACCGCCGCCTTCCATTTCCTCGGCCGGCGCGTGCTGCGCATCGAGATCCCGCCCGGCGCGACGGCGTTCCGCCTGGTGCGCACGGAACTCGCGCGCAAGATCGTCGATCTCCGGCTTGGCACCCCGTACTTCCTCGCCACCGTGCCCAGGCTGACCAGCCGCTACACCACCGTCCAGGTGGCGCATCGGGCCCGTGAACGCGGCGAGTCCAAAGTGGGCTTCAGCTTCCTTTCCTCGCACGCGATCGAGTTGTTCGTCGGCTTCACCCGGCGGCTGACGACGGTGGCTTCGTGCACGGCGATGCTGACCGCCGGGATCTCGGTACTCGCCGGGATCGCGGCCGCCGCCGGGCTTCTCGGCTTGACCGCCGCGTCCGCGCTGACGTTCGTCCTGTTCTCCGTGCTGCTCACCGTGCTCGCGCTGACCGTCCGCTACCTGGTCGTGGTCGGCGCCGGACAGCCGCGGCCACGACAGTTCTACATCAGGGAGGCCAACTTCCCGGTCGACGAGGACGACCGGCTCTACACCTCGGCCATGGCCGAGGTCCATCCTGGGGAAAGGCAAGCGGGAGTGAAGAAAACCGAAGACACGGCGGCCGCGCGGAGCCTGGTGATCCTGGGCGGCGCCGACGGTTCGGTCAGCACGTACCACCGGGCGCGGGAACTCGGTTTCCGCACGATCTGCGTGGACGTCCGCGCGAGCGCGCCCGCCGTGGCATTGGCCGACGAGTTCGTCCAGGTCAGCGTCCGCGCGCCGGAGCAGATCGCGGCGGCACTCGACGGACGGGACGACATCGCCGGGGTGCTCTGCCCGGCCAGCGACGTCGGGCTGCCCGCGCTCGCCTGGCTCACCCGGCACTGGGGCCTGCCGGACCCGCTGCCCGAGGCCGCCGTCGCCGCTTCGGTCGACAAGTCCGTCTTCCGCGAACTCTGTGACCGGCTGCGCCTGCCGACCTACCGCAGCGTCGGCGGGAAGCCTGGCCCGGATCTCGCGCTCGCCGCGCAGCAGCTGCGGTTCCCCACGCTGGTGAAACCGGTCGACTCCTCCGGCAGCCGCGGTGTCGTCTCGTGTGCGAGCCCCGGCGGCCTGACCGCCGCTTTCTCCGACTCGCTCGCGTTCTCACCGTCCGGCAAGCTGGTCGTCGAGGAACACCTCGACGGCTCGCACTACACGATCGAAGCGCTCGTGGTCGACGGCCGGATCGTGTTCCACGCGGTCACCCGCCGCACGCTGACCCCGCCGCCGTTCTTCGTGACGGCGTCCCATCTGCTGCCCGCCGGCCTGCCGCCGGTGGTCGACCGCGCGCTGCCGGTGATGCTCGCCGCGTTGTGCGCCGAACTCGGCTACCGCACCGGGCCGCTCACGCTCGACGCGGTACTGGGCAGGGACGGGAAGTTCTACCTGATCGAGATGGGCGCCCGGATGGGCGGGAACGGCCTGGCCGAGGCGATCGAGCACAGCACCGGCGTCGACCTGATCGCCGCGGGGATCGCCGCCGCGACCGGCGGTGAGGTCGTGCTCTCGCCGCGCGCCCCGCGGCCGACGCTCATCCACATCCTCGCCTCCGACCGCGGCGGCCGGATCGTGCGCGTCGAAGGCGTCGAAGAGGTCCGCGCCATGCCCGCGGTGCACAACCTGGAACTGTTCGCGGAGCAGGACTCCTACGTCAAACCGTACGAGCAGGCGGGCTACAAGATGGGGTACGCCGTGCTTTCCGCGCCGACCGTGCCCGAAGTGCTCGCGGCGGAGGACGAGTTGCGCGGCACGCTGAAGTTCCTGCTCGACGAACAGGGGATGGCGGTACCGCTCCCTTGACCGGAACCTCGCTCACCGGTGCCGGTACCGCGTCGATCGCGGCGCCGAAGCCGTCGATGGTGCTCCGGCTGCTCGCCGGGCGTGGCGTCTTCCGGCTGGCGATCCAGGCGATGGGCCTGGTGCTGATCACCGCGTGGGGCGCGCACGACTACGGCCGCTTCGCCACCGCGCTCGGACTGATGACCTGGCTCAACTTCGTGCCGTCCGCGGCGGAGAAGTCGGCGTTGAAATGCCTGCCCCGGTTGCGGATGACGCGGGACGCGGTCGCGGCGCTGGCCGTCCGTGTCGCCGTCGTCCCGGTGCTGGTGGTCCTGGCGGCGATGGCGGTGACGTTGATCGTCGCGCCGGACTCGGACGCCGCGCTGTACCTGACGGCCGCGGGCTGGTCGATCTCCGGCGGCCTCCTGATGACGGTCTCCGGCCTCCACCGCTTCACCGGCCGGTCCACTTTGGACGCTCTGGCGTTCACCGCGGGGGCGCTGGTGGTCGGCGCCGTGACCGTGGGCACCTGGTTCGTCCGCTGGCCGCCGTTGACGCACCTCGGCCTGCTGCTCGGCGGAATTCTGCTCATCCTCGGCTTCTCCGCGGCACTGCTGCCGAGGAATTGGCTGCGCGTCCGACGGATCGAGGGGCACCGGATCCTGCCGGCGTTCGGCAGGACCACCGTGCTGCTCGGGATGACCGAGGTGCTGGACGTCCTCGCGACGTCGACCGTGTTCGGGGTGCTGGCGCTGGCGGGCCGGACCGTCGACAGTGGACCGTTCTACGTCGCCTTGCTGGCCAGCAGCGCGTTCTGCTCGCTGCTGTTCTACCAGCTCCGGGTGCACCAGCCGTCGATTTCGGCGCGGCTGCGCGGAAGCGGTGCGGCGGCGGGGCGGGCCCGCGCGGTCGAACTGCTGAAGCTGGTCGAACGGGGCTCGCTCGCGTTCCTCGTCCTGGTGGGCGTTGCCCTCGCTATCCCGACAGCCCGCGCGGTGCTGACCGCTGAAGACACCGTCGGCGCGTACGTGGTCCTCGGCGTCTTCGTCCTGGTCGAAACGGTGTTGTTCGCCGTCCAGCTCTACGCGGGCTTCCTGATCGAGAACACCAACAGCAAGGTCCTCACGCTCACCGCGTCGGCGTCGATCGCCGGTCTGATCGCCACCCCGGCGGCCGCCGCCGCGCTCGTCCCGGCGATGGGACCGGTCGGCGGGTTCGCCGCCCTCGTCTTCGCGATCGGCGCGCGGGCGATCGTCCTCCGGCGGCTGCTGCGCCGCCACCACCCCGAACTCTGAACGTCGCACTGGAGAAGGAAATGTACGTACTGGGAATCAGCAGGGTCCACGACTCGGCGGCCGCGCTCGTGCGTGACGGCGAGATCATCGCGTTCGCCGAAGAAGAACGCTTCACCCGGAAGAAGCACGACGGGGACTTCCCCGCTGAGGCGATCAAGTTCTGCCTGGAGCGCGGCGGGATCACCCTCGCCGACGTCGACCACGTCGCCTACTACTGGCAGCGCTGGCGCGAAGGCATCCACGCGGCGAAGGTGTTCGCGAAGTACTTCCCGGCGACGCTGGAGGTCTTCCGCAACCAGAACGGCGACGAAGGTGGCTCCTCGGCGGGAATGGTGGAGACGTTCAAGACCGGTGGCGGCAAGGGCGTCGACGACTACCACGTCGGCGGCGCGGTGCTCGCGCACATCAAGCGGTCCTTCACCCTCGAACGCGACGTGAAGGAGGCCGTGGGCTGGACCGGCCCGACGAAGTTCAAGACGCATCTGGTCGACCACCACAAGGCGCACGCCGCGAGCGGATATTTCATCTCGCCGTGGGAAGAGTCGGCGGTGCTCACCTTCGACGGGATCGGCAGCGATGGCACCGCGACCTATCTGGGCCACGGCAAGGGAAACCGGATCATCGACATCCGGCGGATCAAGTTCCCGCACTCGCTCGGCGCGATGTACGCCGGCGTCACCGGCTATCTGGGCTTCTACCCCACCCGGGACGAAGGCAAGATCATGGGGCTGGCGCCGCTGGGCAACGACACCTACGTCGACGCGTTCAAGCAGCTGATCCACCTCGACGACGACGGCGGTTATGAGCTCGACCTGAGCTTCTTCGGCCACCATCGCACCGGCAAGCACGTGATGTCGAAGAAGTTCACCGACCTGTTCGGCCCCGCACGGCCCAAGACCCGGGTGACCGCGGAGAACCCCGTGCCGCAGCACTACTGCGACGTCGCCTACGCGTTGCAGGTCACCCTGGAGGAAGCCGGGCTGCACATCGCGCGCTGGCTGCAGCGGGAAACCGGGTCGCGACGGCTGTGTGTCGCGGGCGGTGTCGCGCTGAACAGCGTGATGAACGGGCGGATCCTGCTGGAGACCCCGTTCGAGGACTTCTTCGCCCAGCCCGCCGCCGCCGACGACGGCTGCGCGCTCGGTTCGGCGCTGGAGGTGTCGGTCGGCAAGTACGGCAAGCCGCGTCCCCGCGACGGCTACACCTACACCGGCCCCGACTACACCGAGGCGGAGATGGAACTGGCGCTGCAGGACGCCGGGGTCCGCTACACCAAGGTCGACGACATCGCCGCGCACACGGCGAAGAAGATCTCCGAGGGCAAGATCATCGGCTGGGTGCAGGGCCGGATGGAGTGCGGGCCGCGTGCGCTCGGCAACCGTTCACTGGTGGCCGACCCGCGCGACCCCGACTCGAAGACGCGAATGAACGAGAAGGTCAAGCACCGCGAGGCCTTCCGGCCGTTCGCGCCGTCGTGCCTGGCGGAACGCGCGGGCGACTGGTTCGTCAGCGACTATCCGTCGCCGGTCATGCTGCTGGTGTTCGACGTCCTGCCGGACAAACGCGACGAGGTCCCGGCCATCACCCACGTCGACGGCACCGCCCGCGTGCAGACGGTGACCGAATCCGACAACCCGCTGTACTACCGGATGATCAGCGAGTTCGAGAAGATCACCGGCGTGCCGATGGTGGTCAACACCTCGTTCAACGACAACAACGAACCGATCGTCGCCAGCCCGGCCGACGCGGTGGCCTGCTACCTCAAGACCGATGTCGACGCCCTCGCCCTCGGGCCGTTCTGGGCAGAGAAGGACGACCTGTGACCGCGACACTGCCCGACACCGACGGCTGGATTCCCGCGCTGTACCGGCGGCGGAAATGGCTGTGGCTGGTGCCCGCCGTCCCGGCCGTGGTGACCACGCTGCTGATCATGGTCATCCTGCCGCCGGACCAGACGCTGGACAACGTCGTCGACTGGGCCTTCAAGCTGTGCCCGTTCGTGTTCGCGGTCGCCACGGTGGCGCTCTTCCCGAGGACCAAATGGGGTCCGGCGCTGATCGTGCTCGCGGTGTTCGTCTACATGTCCTATTTGGACACCGAGCTGATCATGCGGATCCAGGCGTTCGCCAGGAACGCCGCCACCGACGAGAACGCCTTCCAGCCGGTGTACCAGTTCGAACTGTTCATCGTGACGTTCATCGTCCTGTTCGGGCTGATGGCGTACCGGCTGGGCGGCGGCCGGACGGCGAACGTGCTCAAGACCGGCGTCGCGGCGATCCTCGTGGTGATCTCGGGCGCGAACGACCTGACGTTCTGGGCGCTCAACGACGTCTGGGCGGCGGGAACGAAACCGACCGAGCTGAAGTGGGCGTCGCATATGATCGTGTTCCTCGGCGGGCCGCCGAGCGTTCCGGTCGCGGTGATGTTCATGCTGGTGCACCTGGTGCTGGCGGCGATCGTGGTGGCGCTGCCGGTCGGCCGGTGGGTGGACCGGGCGCTGGGACTCGCTTCGACCTCGCGCGAGGCATAGGTCAGTCGTGGCTTGCCCCGTCGGCCCCGTTATGCCGGCGCATGTCGCGAAAGCCACTTTCGGGACGTTGGATGTCTCGAAAGTGGCTTTCGCGACGCCTTCGTCACCCGGGCCGCCATGTCGGCCGAGGAAGTTGCGAAAGCCACTTTCACAACCTTCAACGTTGCGAAAGTGGCTTTCGCAACACCTCCGTTCACGTGAGCCGTCGCACCAGACCGTCGGCCAGCAACCGCCCCCGGTCGGTCAGCACCGCCCGGCCCTGACCGTCCAAAGCGGACTGATCCAGCAGTCCTTCGGCGGCGGCGGCCCGGGCTTCGGCCCGGCCGTCGTCGTCGAGCGCGTCGAGCGGAAGCCCTTCGGACAGCCGGAGTTCCAGCATCACGCGTTCCAGATGCCGGTCTTCGTCGGTCAGCAGTTCACGGCCGGCGGCGGGCGACTCCCCTGCCGCCAGGGTCGCGGCGTACCGGGCCGGGTGTTTCACGTTCCACCACCGGACGCCGCCGACGTGGCTGTGCGCGCCGGGCCCGGCGCCCCACCAGTCCCCGCCGCGCCAGTAGCCGATGTTGTGCCGGCAGCGGGCTTCCTCCGAGGTCGCCCAGTTGGACACCTCGTACCAGCGCAGCCCCGCCGAGGCGAGGAGGCGGTCGATCATCTCGTAGTCGGCGGCCAGCACGTCGTCGTCCGGCGCGGGCAGTTCGCCGCGGCGGATGCGGCGGGCGAGCGCGGTGCCCTCTTCGACGATCAGCGCGTACGCCGAGACGTGGTCGACACCCGCGGCGAGCACCGCGTCCAGCGAAGCCTGGAGGTCTTCGGTCCGCTCCCCCGGCGTGCCGTAGATGACGTCGAGGTTGACGTGCTCGAACCCCGCGGCGCGGGCTTCTTCGGCGGCCGCGACCGGACGGCCCGGGGTGTGCACGCGGTCGAGGATCTTCAGCACGTGCTGCGCGGCCGACTGCATCCCGAGCGAGATCCGGTTGTACCCGGCGTCGCGGATACCAGCGAAGAACTCGGGCGAGGTGGACTCCGGGTTGGACTCGGTCGTCACCTCGGCGTCCGGCGTGAGCCCGAAAGTGTCACGAACGGCGTCGAGAACGCTTCGGAGTCCTTCGGCGCCGAGCAGGGACGGGGTTCCGCCGCCGACGAAGACGGTGTCGACCGCGGGCGGCTTCCCCAGCACGCGCGCGGCCAGGTCGAACTCGCGTTTGAGGCCTTCGAGCCAGGACTGCGGCGACGAACCGCTGTCCAGCTCTCCGGCGGTGTAGGTGTTGAAATCGCAGTAGCCGCAGCGGGTCGCGCAGAAGGGGACGTGCACGTAGACACCGAACGGTCGCGTGCCGAGCCCTTCCAGCGCGCTCTCGGGGAGCGCGGACTCGACGGGCGTGGTGGTTTCGGGCAGCAACGCGGGCACACCCCAGTGTCCCCCACGCCGTGAAGGCCTCCTTCCCCGGGGAAAGAGGCCTTCACGAGACGAGGCTATCTGTCGGCGATGCGCACCTTGACCGACGTGGAGCGGGTGCCGTCCTCGAACCGCACCCAGACGAGGGTCTCCATGCTCAGCGAGTAGTCGTTGACCACGTGGTCGACCGACCAGTCGCCGTAGCGGTCCGTGACGGCGTCGCGGCTCATGGCGACCTCGACCAGCACCGTATGGGCCACATGCCCCCGGACGCCCGGCGAGCAGCCGACCGCCTCGAACCGGTACGAGTCACCCTTGTGCAACACCGCCCCTTCATCGGGCGAGATCAGCCTGCACCCCTGCTGTGCCCCGGAAGCGGTACCCGGGATCAGCAGGGACGCCAGCACCATCGCGGCGACCACCCATCGGCGCATGCGCAACTCCTCCGTCCTCTGTGGATCGGAGATCGAAGCTAGCGGCGTCGGCGGCCCCGCGCGGCTTCACTCACCCGAAGCGGTACTAGGCCAACCCGTTCGCGGCCAGCCATTCCGGGGACGGCGGGATCGCCTCGATGATGTCGATCAGGAAGCCGTTCAGGTCCTCGATGTAGAAGTGCCGCTGGCCGAACTCCTCGTCCACGAGTTCGGTGACGATCTTGACCCCCTCCTGGCGCAGCCGCTCGTACTCGGCCGCCGCGTCGTCGACCATGAAGCCGACCATGGAGCCGGCCGCTTCCTGCGCCCGCCACGGCTCCGGCGTGGCCTTGTGCCCACGCTTGGCGAAGCTCATTTCATAACCGGGGACGCCGACGTTGAGGCTGGAGAACCAGTCGAGCTCGATCGTCACCGTCAACTGCATGTGCCGCTTCCACCAGGCGGTGGTCTCGGCGATGTCGTCGACGAGCACACAGGCACCGAAACCGCTGAGTTGCATCTGGTGTTTCCTCCCAGTTCGAACCACTTGATGCGTAGTACTATAGACATAGTGGTTTGACCGAGGCAAGGAGAATGTCCCGATGCGACAGAACCCGGAGCGCAGGACCGCGCTGACCGACGCCGCCATCACCGTCCTCGCCCGCGAGGGCGCCCGCGGGCTCACCTACCGCGCCGTGGACGTCGAGGCGGACGTTCCGCCGGGAACGACGTCCAACTACTTCCGCAACCGGGACCAGTTGCTCGGCGAGGTGGGCGTCCGCGTGCAGGAGCGGCTGTCGGCCCCGGCCGAGGTGATGGCCAACCCGCAGGCGGAATCGCCGTCCCACGACCGGGTCGGCGTCCTGCTCGGCGAGCTCATGGGCCGCCTGACCGCCCGCCGCGAGCCCTATCTCGCCCTGCTCGAACTCCGTCTCGAAGCCACCCGGCGCCCGGATCTGTCGGCCGCGCTGACGAAGACCATCCGCGAGGGCATCGACTTGAGCGTCGACTGGCACATCGCGGCCGGGATGCCGGGCGGGCGCCCGGAGGTCCTGCTGATGTACCTCGCACTGACCGGGCTCACCGTCGAACGGCTGACCCTGCCGGAGGTACTCGCGGACGTCACCGACGAAGAGGTCATCCGGATCATCGTGGACCGCGTCCTGCCGTCGTGAGGAGCGCGCGTTCTGCGTCACAATGCCCGGCGGCGAACCCGGGCTTGACCCTCAATCCGAGGCTCTGACCAGCCAAAACAACGGAATCCGGACACTGTTCCCAACATTCGGACCGGCCTGGACCACATAGTGGGCGCGTGGCACGCTGAATCAATGACCCGCGCCGGAATCACCCTCGTGGCACGCCGCCACGTGGATCTCCGTCGTGTGGCGAGCGCGCTCTGTGCGACGAACCGCTGACTCCCCGCCACCACCACGATCTGCCGGAGGACTCCCATGTCGTCGCCCACGCGCGAGACCCCTGCCCGCACGCCCCGGGTGAAACAGAAACGGGGTGAGGGACAGTGGGCACTGGGGTATCGCGAACCCCTGAACCCCAACGAGCGGTCCAAAAAGGACGACAACCCGCTCAACGTCCGTGCGCGGATCGAGAACATCTACGCCCGCGGCGGCTTCGATTCGATCGACCCCGGTGACCTCCGCGGCCGGTTCCGCTGGTTCGGTCTCTATACCCAGCGCAAGCCGGGGATCGACGGCGGCCGCACCGCGACGCTGGAACCCGAGGAGCTCGACGACCGCTATTTCATGCTGCGGGTGCGGCTCGACGGCGGCGCGCTGACCACCGAGCAGCTCGCCGTGCTCGCCGAGATCTCGCAGACCCACGCGCGTGACACCGCCGACATCACCGACCGGCAGAACATCCAGTACCACTGGATCCAGATCGAAGACGTCCCGACGATCTGGGCGAAGCTCGAGAAGGCCGGGATGACCACGATGGAGGCGTGCGGGGACAGCCCGCGCGTCATCCTCGGCTCCCCGGTGGCGGGCATCGCCGCCGACGAGATCATCGACGGCACCCCCGCGATCGACGAGATCAAACGCCGCTACATCGGCGACCCGCGCTACTCGAACCTGCCGCGCAAGTTCAAGACGGCGGTCTCCGGGCAGCAGGACGTCGCGCACGAGATCAACGACGTCGCCTTCGTCGGCGTGAACCACCCCGAACACGGCCCCGGCTTCGACGTCTGGGTCGGCGGCGGGCTGTCCACCAACCCGATGATCGGGCAGCGGCTGGGCGCCTGGGTCTCCCTCGACGAGGTCCCCGACGTGTGGGAAGGCGTGATCAGCGTCTTCCGCGACTACGGCTACCGGCGGCTCCGCGCCCGCGCCCGGATCAAGTTCCTGGTGAAGGACTGGGGCGCCGCGAAGTTCCGCCAGGTGCTGGAAGACGAGTACCTCAAGCGCAAGCTGACCGACGGCCCGGCACCCGAGGTGCCCGCCGCCCAGATCGACCACGTCGGCGTGCATCCGCAGATCGACGGGAAGTTCTACGTCGGTGCCGCGCCGGTCGCGGGCCGCGTTTCCGGCGCCATCCTGCTGGCCGTCGCGAAGGCCGCCGAGCGGGCCGGGTCGAACCGTGTCCGCTTGACGCCGCACCAGAAACTCGTGGTCCTCGACGTCCCCGAGGCCGAGGTGAACGGGCTGAAGAGCGAGCTGGCCGATCTCGGCTTGGAGACCGAGCCTTCGCCGTGGCGCCGCGGGATCATGGCCTGCACCGGCCTGGAATTCTGCAAACTCGCGATCGTCGAGACCAAGGCGCGCGCGATCGAACTGGTCACCGAACTGGAAAAGCGTCTCGCCGACATCCAGGCCGAGATCGAGAACCCGGTGACCGTGCACCTCAACGGCTGCCCCAACTCGTGCGCCCGCGTCCAGACCGCCGACATCGGGCTCAAGGGCCAGATCGTCACCGACGAGGACGGCAAGCAGGTCGAGGGCTTCCAGGTGCACCTCGGCGGCGGGCTCGGCCTGGACGCCGGGTTCGGCCGGAAACTGCGCGGGCACAAGGTGACCGCGTCGGAGCTGACCGCGTACGTCGAACGGGTCGTGCGGGCGTACATCGCCGGCCGCGAACCCGGCGAGCGGTTCGCCCAGTGGGTCCTGCGGGCCGACGAGGGCGTCTTGCAATGACGGAGCGCGCGACCCCGTACTACTGCCCTTTCTGTGGCGATGAAGACCTGCGGCCGGAAGAGGGCGGCTCGTGGCTGTGCTCGGGCTGCCGCCGGGTCTTCACCGTGAAGTTCCTCGGACTGTCCTTTCCGGAGGTGTCGCAAGGATGACCGCCACTGCCGACTACAAGACGCTCGCCGAACGGGCTTCGAAGGAGCTCGCGGAGGCGACCGCGACCGAAGCCCTGCGCTGGACCGCGGAGACCTTCGGCGACGACTTCATCGTCGCCTCGAACATGCAGGACGCCGTCCTCATCGATCTGGCCACCCAGGTCAAACCCGACGTCGACGTGCTGTTCCTGCAGACCGGCTACCACTTCCCGGAGACCATCGGCACCCGTGACGCGGTGCAGGCGGTGTACCCGGGGGTGCGGATCGTCAACGCCGAGGCAGAACAGAGCGTCGCCGAACAGGACGCCGAATACGGCCCGAAACTGCACGAGCGCGACCCGAACCAGTGCTGCCACCTGCGCAAGGTCGTGCCGCTGCGTAACACGCTCGCGAAGTACTCGGCGTGGGTGACCGGCGTCCGCCGCGTCGACGCGCCGACCCGCGCGAACACCCCCATCGTCACCTGGGACGACCGCAACGGACTGGTGAAGATCAACCCGATCGCGCCGTGGTCCGACGACGAGTTCCGGGATTACATCGACGAGCACGGGATCCTCGAGAACCCGTTGGTATCCATCGGTTATCTGTCGATCGGCTGCGCGCCGTGCACCGCGAAGGTCGCGCCGGGGCAGGACCCGCGCAGCGGCCGGTGGGCCGGGCAGGGCAAGACCGAGTGCGGTTTGCACGGGTGAGAAGGGACGACATGACCACGCTCGAACCAGTCGCCGCCGCGGCACAGGACAACCTGGCGGCCTTGGAATCCGAGGCCATCCACATCTTCCGCGAGGTGGCGGGCGAGTTCGACCGGCCGGTGATCCTCTTCTCCGGCGGCAAGGACTCGACGCTGCTGCTGCACCTGGCGATCAAGGCGTTCTGGCCGGCTCCGGTGCCGTTCCCGCTGCTGCACGTGGACACCGGGCACAACTTCGACGAGGTCATCGACTTCCGCGACCGCGTCGTCGAGCAGCACGGGTTGCGGCTGGTGGTGGCGAAGGTCCAGGACTGGATCGACGACGGCAGGCTCGAAGAGCGCGCCGACGGCATGCGCAATCCCTTGCAGACCACGCCGTTGCTCGACACGATCGCCGAGAACAAGTTCGACGCCGTCTTCGGCGGCGGGCGCCGCGACGAGGAGCGCGCCCGTGCCAAGGAGCGGATCTTCAGTCTGCGCAACGCTTTCGGCCAGTGGGAGCCGCGACGGCAGCGCCCCGAACTGTGGAACCTCTACAACGGCCGTCACCGCCCCGGCGAGCAGGTCCGCGTCTTCCCGCTGTCCAACTGGACCGAGGCGGACGTCTGGAACTACATCGCGCGGGAGAAGGTCGAGCTGCCGTCGATCTACTACGCGCACCGGCGCGAGGTCTACCAGCGCGACGGCATGTGGCTGGCCGAAGGTCCGTGGGGCGGGCCGAGGCCGGACGAGGTCGTCAAGGAACTGACCGTGCGCTACCGGACCGTCGGCGACGGTTCGTGCACGGGCGCCATCGAATCGACCGCCGCCACGGTGGACGAGGTCATCGCCGAGGTCTCGGCCTCCCGGCTCACCGAACGCGGCGCCACCCGCGCCGACGACCGGATGTCGGAAGCGGCGATGGAAGACCGCAAGCGGGAAGGGTACTTCTGATGTCCAGCCTCCTCAGGCTCGCGACCGCGGGCAGCGTGGACGACGGGAAGTCGACCCTGGTCGGGCGGCTCCTGTACGACACCAAATCCGTCCTCGCCGACCAGCTGGACGCGGTCACCCGCGCCAGTGTCGACAAAGGACTGTCCACTCCGGACCTCTCCCTGCTCGTGGACGGCCTGCGCTCGGAACGCGAGCAGGGCATCACGATCGACGTGGCGTACCGGTACTTCGCGACCCCGAAACGCAGTTTCGTGCTCGCGGACACCCCTGGTCACGTGCAGTACACGCGGAACACGGTGACCGGCGCGTCCACCGCGCAGCTGGCCGTGCTGCTGGTCGACGCGCGCAAGGGCGTCATCGAGCAGACCCGTCGTCACGCCGCGGTACTGGCCCTGCTCGGCGTCCCGAACCTGGTGCTGGCGGTCAACAAGATCGACCTCGTCGGCTACGACGAAGCGACGTTCACCGTGATCGCCGAGGAGTTCGCCGAGCACGCCGCGTCACTGGGCTACGAACGGGGTTCCGTGCTCGCGGTGCCGGTTTCGGCGCTCGTGGGCGACAACGTGGCGGAGAAGTCGGACAAGACCCCGTGGTACTCCGGCCCGACGCTGCTGGAGCACCTGGAAACCGTTCCGGTGGCGCCGGATCCGCACGATTCGGCGTTCCGCTTCCCGGTGCAGTACGTGATCCGGCCGCGCACGGCCGACCACCCCGACTACCGCGGGTACGCGGGGCAGATCGCGGCGGGCACCGTCCGGCCGGGCGACGAGATCGTCGTTCTCCCGCAAGGAATCCGTAGCCGGGTGGAAGCCATCGACACCGCCGACGGGCCGCTCGCCGAAGCCGGCGCAGGTACCTCGGTGACTCTGTTGCTCGCGGACGACGTCGACATCTCGCGGGGTGATCTGATCGCCGCCGCCGACCGGCAGCCGACGGTGACCGACGAGATCACCGCGACCCTGTGCTGGCTCTCGGCCAAGGCGCTCAAACCGGGAGCGCGGGTGCTGGTGAAGCACGGGACGCGGACGGTGCAGGCCCTCGTCGGCGAACTCCACGCGCGGTTCGACGAACAGACGTTGTCCAGTGTGGACGATCCGGGCACGTTGGAACTCAACGACATCGGCCGGGTCACGCTCCGGCTGGCCGAGGAGATCGGCGTCGACGACTACGGCGTCAGCCCGCGGACGGGCGCTTTCCTGGTCATCGACCCGAAGGACGGCGATACACTGGCGGCCGGACTCGTCGGCGAAAGGTTCGCATGACCCCACCGCTCCTCGCCGTCGCCCACGGCAGCCGTGATCCGCGGTCGGCCGCGACCATCCGCGCCCTGCTCGACGTCTCCCGTGGGCTGGCGCCGGGTCTGGACATCCGTGAGTCCTTTTTGGATCTCTCGGAGCCGTTGCTCACCGACGCCCTGCGCGGTTTGTACGCCGAGGGGCATCGCGAGGTCGTCGTGGTGCCCCTGCTGCTCGGTGTCGCGTACCACGCCCGGGTCGACCTGCCCGCGCTCGTCGCCGAGGCGACCGCGGACTGCCCGGGCCTCGACGTGCGAGTTTCCGGGGTGCTGGGCATCGACCCGCTCATCGAGACGGTCGCGCTGGACCGGCTCACCGAGGCGGGCGCCGACCTGGACGATCCCGGGC
Organism: Amycolatopsis sp. NPDC057786; assembly: GCF_042797905.1. NCBI lineage: Bacteria > Bacillati > Actinomycetota > Actinomycetes > Pseudonocardiales > Pseudonocardiaceae > Amycolatopsis > Amycolatopsis sp. NPDC057786. The sequence continues at coordinate 10,330 of NZ_JBHVKW010000072.1, read as the reverse complement.
TGGGTGTCCTGCTGGCAGGCGTCGGTTCGTCGAACGTAGCGGCGAACGACGCCGTCGCCGGGATCACCACCCGCTGGCACCTGCGCCGCGGATTGCTCGCGACGCCCGCCTTCGCCAGCGCCGCGCAGCCGGACGTGCCCGCCGCCATCGCGCGGCTGCGGCTCAACGGCGCGCAGCGGCTCGCGGTCGCGGGCTGGTTCCTCGCGCCGGGGCTCCTGCCGGACCGGATCGCGCGACTGGCCCGTGAAGCCGACCCGTCGGTGATCGTCGCCGGGCCGCTGGGGCCGGAGCCGCGGATCGCCGGGCTCGTCCTGGACCGCTACGACGTGGCCGCCGCCCGGCTCGCCGCCTGATCACTCAACGGCCAGTAGAGTTTCGTGTCCCGTTCGGGCGCTTGATACCGATTTTCGGTGGGTTCCGTTCCCAGTTCCGTGACGCCCCGCGTATGGGAACGGAGATTTCTTGACGAGTTACTTAACTTGCCGGTAACTCTCTAAACGCTGCGCAGCTCCCTCTCTCCCCATCGAACCCCCAGGTAGGTGGAACATGAAGGCTGCCATCCGTGCCCTGGTCTGCGCCTCGGCCGTGCTCGTCCCGCTCGTCGGGCTCGCCGCACCGGCTTCCGCGGCGACCACTGTCGTCTTCGACTGCGAGGCGAAGCCGCCGCTCGTCGGCAACAAGTACCTCAAGCTGAACCAGGACGCCGACGTCACCGCTCCGGCCACGGTCGCCCCCGGCGCCGCGCTCGACGTCGTCATTGACCCGGCGCCGAACACCGTCCCGGCCGAGGTCAGCGGCTACCAGGTCAAGAACATCAAGGACTTCTCCCTGAAGATCCCGATCCCGGCGAACTCGACCTGGGTGGGCGCCGACCTCGCCGGCGGCTCCGGCATCGGCTCGACCCCGCCGAAGATCACCGTCTCCGGCAGCGTCGCGACGCTGAGCTTCCCCGGCCCGATCGCGGGCGGCTCGACGTTCGAGCTGCCGACCGTGACCGCGCATCTGACCGCGGGCTCGTCCGGCACCATCGAGACGAAACTGGGCGGGACCAGCTACAGCGATCCGGGCCTGACGTTCACCGCCGTGGTCAGCGCCGGTTTCGACGTCTCCGCCCCGACCGCCTGTTTCCCGAACCCGAGCCCGACCTTCACCACGACGACGATCGGCTGACCCGTGCCTGCGCCACCGTCATGGAGATGGTGGCGCAGGCCACTGCCCGGCCCGACTTCGCCCGTGCGAAGGTGGGGCATGGCTGACGAACTGGTGCACTACGACGTGGTGGGCGGCACCGCCACGATCACCTTGGATTCCCCGCACAACCGCAACGCGCTCTCCGCCCAGCTGCGGCGTGAACTGAGCGAATCGCTGGACAAGGCGAAGGCGGACGACGCGGTGCGGGTCATCGTGCTCACCCACACCGGTCCGGTGTTCTGTGCGGGAATGGATCTCAAGGAGGCCCGCGGTGCCGGTGCGGGCGCCCAGGGCGTCAACGAGTTCCCGAAGATCCTCGAGCAGCTGTGGACCAGCCCCAAACCTGTCGTGGCCAAGCTGGCGGGCCCCGCGCGGGCGGGCGGTATCGGCATGGTGGCCGCGACCGACATCGCCGTGGCCGTCCACGAAGCGACCTTCGCCTTCTCCGAGGTGCGGATCGGCGTCGTTCCCGCCGTCATCTCACTCACCGTGCTGCCGCGGCTCAACGCCCGCGCCGCCCACGAACTCTTCCTGACCGGTGACACCTTCGACGCGAAACGCGCCGTCGAGATCGGCCTGCTGAACTCCGCCGTCCCCGCCGACGAACTCGACGGCGAGGTCGCCCGCTACGTCAAGGCGCTCGCCCTCGGCGGACCGAAGGCGCTCGCGGCCACGAAGGAACTGCTCAGCAAACCTCGCCCGGCGACGCCGTCCGAAGGCTTCGAGGCCATGAACAAGCTGTCCGCCGGGTTCTTCGCGAGCGAAGAAGGCCAGGAGGGCATTACCGCCTTCGCGCAGAAGCGCAAGCCGAACTGGGTCCCGGAGGTCTAGTCCGGCAAGACGACAGTGAGGCGCCGGGAGTCCTTCCGGTCACCGGAGGGCCCCAGCGCCCGCTGCGCGTCCGAAAGCACGCTGCGGACGGCCAGGTACGCCTTGGGTTCGCGCTCCCTGAGGCCCGAGGAACCGGACCAGATCAGCACGTGCTCGCCGGCCGGGAGCCACGACAGGTCGGTGAGGCAGTCGTAGAGCGCGTCGAGGTTCTTCCCGAAGTAGTCGGGGAACGACAAGGCCTCCGCGATCGCATCGAGCGTCGAGTCCTTGTCGACCGTCCGCGTGCCGTCGATCAGATGCGGATACGCGCCGCGGGCGAACGCCTTGTCCGCCGCTTCCTTGGCCGCGCTCATCGGCTGGGATCCACTACGACGAAGGACTTGTAGTGGTCCTCGGTGTAGTACAGCTCCTTGCCGCCACCGGTCACCAGCCGCCTCGCCCCGCGATCAGGGCTGCCCGGCGTCTTGACCGTGTACTCCCGGTAGTAACCGGACCCCTTGGCGGGCAGGACCTTCTCCCGGTTCTGGAAGGTGACGTCGTCGTTGCGCGGATACGGGTACGGCCCGCCCGCCTGAATGAGCTTCCAGGTGTCGGACGCCTGCGGGGGAAGTCCGGTGAGCGGTTTGACAGGGAGCCCGGACTCCGCGCCCGCGACCTTGCCCTTCGCCTGGCCCGCCGCGGCGTCACCCGACGGCGTGGCCGAAGCGGACGAACTCGCCGGAGCGCTCTTCGTGTCGTCACCGCTGATGCCGTCCTTGACGAACCAGCCTGCGAGCACCAGCACGATCAGGCCGATCAGGGCGGCGGTGATCCGCCTACGGTTGAACATGGTGTGCCAGCTTAGGACGGCCCGTCGGAGTCGTTCGCATCGCGGGCCGTGCCGAAGAGCCGGGCGACCTTTCCGAACACCGAATCGAGCACCAAGGCCGCGACCAGGCACAGCGGCACGACGACCGCCATGACCAGCACGAACTGCACGGGGAACGGGGCCTGCGCGAGCCACAACTCGACGCCGTCCCACCAGTCTGCGAGCCCGTTGAACACGATGTGAGCCTACGCTCGCACCCACTGCCACCGCCGGTCAGGCCATGTAGGTTGCTGACATGTTCGCCGTCTACGCATCCGAACCCAACGCCGAAAAGCCGCTGGACTCGCTGGTGATCGGCGAGCGACCCGAGCCCGACGTGCCCGAAGGCTGGGTGCGGGTCAACGTCAGGGCCGCCAGCCTCAACATGCACGACCTGTGGACGTTACGCGGCGTCGGCATCAAACCCGAGCAGTTCCCGATGATCCTGGGCTGTGACGGCGCGGGCACCCTCGACGACGGCACCGAGGTCGTCGTCCACTCGGTGATCAACGCCCCTGGCTGGCAAGGCGACGACACGCTCGACCCGAAGCGCACCTTGCTCACCGAGAAGTACCAGGGCACCTTCGCCGAGCAGGTCGTGGTTCCGGCCCGCAACGTCGTGCCGAAGCCGTCGAGCCTGACCTTCGCGGAAGCCGCGACCATGGGCACGGCGTGGCTGACCGCGTACCGGATGCTGTTCGTGAAATCCGGGCTGCGACCCGGGCAGACGATGCTCGTGCAGGGCGCCTCCGGCGGCGTCTCGACCGCCCTCATCCAGCTCGGGCGCGCGGCGGGGTTCCGGGTCTGGGTGACCGGGCGTAGCGAGGAAAAGCGTGCGCTGGCCGAGAATCTGGGCGCACATCAGACCTTTGAGTCCGGCGCGCGGCTGCCGGAGCGGGTCGACGCCGTCTTCGAAACCGTCGGGAAGGCGACCTGGTCGCATTCGGTGAAGTCGCTCAAACCGGGCGGGATCATCGTCGTCTCCGGTTCGACCAGCGGTCCGGACGCTCACGCGGAGTTGCAGCGTGTGTTCTTTCTGCAACTGCGTATCGCGGGTTCGACCATGGGGACTAGGGACGAACTGAACGATCTCCTCGCCTACCTGGAACTCACCGGGGTCCGTCCGCAGATCGGCGCCGAACTGCCGTTCGCGGAAGCCGAGACCGGGTTTAAGAACATGCTCGACGGGGAAACTTCCGGCAAGGTGGTCTTCACTCATTCATCGGAGGGGTGAGTCCTTCCCCGCGCCACGATGAACCGCGCACACAGGCGCACGTCCGCGCGCTCCTCGCAGGTCAAACAGTCATTTCGCGGTCTTGTCAAGTGTCAAGAACGTTATGACTCGGGGAGCTTTTCACGACCAAAGTTCGACCAAAATCCGACGTCTCGCGGTTAGCCTTGAAGAATGACCGCATCGCAGCGGCCCGAACCGGCGGACCCCGGGGGCCGGACCAGTACCGACGCCGACCCGATCCGCGTCTCGTTCCGGCGCTACGCCGGTGTCCGCACAAGAGTCCTCGAGGTCGGGCCGCAGCCGGTGGAGTCCACCGACCGCGCACCCCGGCGGGTGCTCGGCAAGCGAGCCGCCGCGCGCGGACAGGTCAAGCCGACGGCGCCGAGGCTGGTGCTGCTGCACGGTTATTGCGACAGCGCCGACACCTGGCGCCCGGTTCTGGAGTTGCTCGCGGCCGCCGGTGTTCCGGCGGTCGCGGTCGATCTGCCCGGATTCGGTGACGCTCAGCCACTGCGGCCGGGCCCGATGCTCCCGCAGCTGGACGCGTTCACCGCGGCGGTGGTCAAGGAGCAGGCGGTACTCGGCACCGTGGTGCTCGCCGGCAACTCGCTCGGCGGCACGATGAGTCTCCGGGCCGCCGAGAACCACCGGCTGCCCGTCGCGGGCGTGGTGTCGATCGCCGCGCCCGGTTTCGTGGACAGCTGGCTCATCCGCACCGTGGCCCGGTACCCGCTGCCGCTCCGGATGTACTCGGCCCTGCCGCTGCCGATCCCCGGTTTCCTCGTGCGCGCCGTCGCCGAGCAGGTCGTCCCCCGGCTTCTGTACGCCGACTCCTCCGCCGCGGACGCCACCCAGGTCCGCCGGTTCACCTCGTTGTTCCCGGACTACCGGTCCACCACCACCCGGCTCGAACAGGCGAGGCAACTCGTCGAAGAGCTGGCGAACGCGTACCGGCTCGAGGAGATCCGGGTCCCGCTCCTGGTGGTCGTCTGTGGCAAGGACAAGCTGGTCAGCGCCGCCTCCGGACGCCGGCTGCACGCGCTGGTCCCGCACAGCAGGCTGATGGTGCGCGAGGACTGGGGCCACTGCCCCCAGCTGGACGACCCCGTCGAGATCTCCGAGCTGCTGACCTACTTCTCCGCCGGCGCCTCGAGGCCGTCGAAGATCGCCGCTCGCGTGGCCGCCGAAGTGAGCGAGGACACCGTCGCCGGATAGGTGCGATCGCCCGTCTGCCAGTACGGTGCCCTTCGGACTGTGACCCAGTCCGAAGGGCACAACCTGTTGGGAGACGACGATGTCCGCACCGCGCAGCCTGGGCTCGGGATCCGGGATTTTCCGCCGTAAACCGATCGATCAGATCCAAGAACTCAGTGGGGGCGGAGGGCTCCAACGCACGCTCGGCCTGCGACAGCTGACCGCGATCGGCGTCGGCGGCATCATCGGTGCGGGGATCTTCTCCCTGGCCGGCGCGGTCGCGAACAAGACGGCGGGCCCCGCCGTGCTCATCTCGTTCCTCATCGCGGGTATCGCCAGCGCCGCCGCCGCGTTCTCCTACGCGGAGTTCGCCGGGCTGATCCCCCGCGCCGGATCGGCCTACACCTACGGCTACACCGTGCTGGGCGAGATCGTCGGCTGGTTCATCGGCTGGGACCTGCTGCTGGAGTACACCGCGATCGTGGCGGTGGTCGCGATCGGCATCTCCGGCTACTTCAACGAACTGCTGGGCTATCTCGACATCAAGCTCCCGACCTGGATGCTGGGCGCTCCGGGTACCGAAACGGGCGATGTCGCGCCGGGGTCCTACAAGATCAACCTGTTCGCCGTGCTGCTGTGCCTGCTGATCGCCTTCATCCTCAACCAGGGCATGAAGAACGCGGCCCGGTTCGAAACGCTGCTGGTCTACTTGAAGGTCGGCCTGGTCCTGCTGGTCATCGTCGTCGGTGTCTTCCACATCAACACCGACAACTACTCGAACTTCTTCCCGTTCGGCCTCAGCGGCGCGTTCACCGGCGCGGCGACGGTGTTCTTCGCGGTCTTCGGTTACGACGCCATGTCCACCGCTGCCGAGGAATCGACCGACTCCCAGAAGCACATGCCGAAGGCGATCATCTACTCGCTCGCCATCTCGATGGTGCTCTACGTGCTGGCCTGCCTGGTCCTGACCGGGATGGTCAACTACAAGGACATCGACAGCGAGGCCGCCTTCTCCAGCGCCTTCGCCGGGCTCGGCATGAAGTGGCTCGGCCTGATCATCGCCGTCGGCGCGATCATCGGTATCACCACGGTGCTGTTCACCTTCCTCATGGGCGCGAGCCGGGTCGGCTACTCGATGAGCCGCGACGGTCTGCTGCCCAAGTGGTTCAGCAAGACCCACCCGGTCCGCAAGGTGCCGAGCCGGATGACCTGGGTGCTCGGTATCGCCTCGGCGGTCATCGCCGGGCTACTGCCCATCGGCGAGGCCGCGGAACTGACGAACATCGGCATCCTGCTCGCCTTCGTCGTCGTCTGCATCGCGGTGATCGTCCTGCGCTACAAGCAGCCCGACCTGCCCCGCACGTTCAAGACGCCGGGCATGCCGATCGTGCCGATCATCGGCGTCGTCTTCTCGATCTGGCTGATCACGTTCCTGAACCCGGAGACCTGGCTGCGGTTCGCGGCCTGGTTCGGCGTCGGCCTGATCATCTACTTCGCCTACAGCCGCCGTCACTCCGCGATGAACGCGGACAACGGCGACGCGAAGCAGGTCAGCGGAGACGACTCAAACGCGTAGCGGCTTCGCGGGCTTCGGCCTGGAGGCGTTCGACGATCGACGCCGCCGGGCCGGAGCCCGCGAGTTCGTAGGTCTGCCCAGCGTAGAGGGACATGATCTCGGGGTCACCCGCCTTGCCCGCCGCCGCGCGGATCGGTTTGGTCAGGTTGTTGACCTCCGGATACGCCGACGGCGCCGAGGCCGAGAAGTCCGCGACCACGCGGTTGACCAATGACCGGGCAGGACGCCCGCTGAACGCCCTGGTGAACGCCGTCGGCCTTCCGCCGTCCGCGAGCGCCTGCCGGTGCGCGGGCTGCGTCCCGGCCTCGTCCGCCCGCAGGAAAGCGGTGCCCAGCTGTGCCGCGACGGCCCCTGCCGCCAGCACTGCCGCGATATCGGCTCCGTGCACCAGCCCGCCCGTCGCGACGATCGGCAAATCCGTCCGCGCCGAGACCAGGCGGAGCAGGCTCAGAACGCCGTACTGCGCGCCCCCGCCTTCAGCACCGGGCTCGTCAGCGAAGAGCCCTCGATGCGCTCCGGCCTCGAATCCCTGGACCACGAGGGCGTCCGCGCCGACAGCCGCGGCCTGATCGGCCTCCGCCGGGCTGGTGACGGTGACAGCCACCTTGCTCCCGTTGGCGTGCAGGCGTCCGACGTCCACGGGCGAAGGTGTGCCGAACGTGAACGAAACGATCGGCACCTTCCGCTCCAGGACGACCTCGAGCTTCGCGGCGTAGGCGTCGTCGTCCCAGCGCGGTTCGCCGGGCTCGACACCGTGGCGCTCGGCCTCGGCGCGCCAGCGCTCGATGTGCGCGCCGAGGTCCGCCTCGGCGGCGCCGCCCGGAACGAAGAGGTTCACGCCGAACGGCTCACCGGTCAGCTCGGCCGTCTTCGCCATCCGGTCCGAGAGGGCATCGGCGCTCAGATAGCCTCCGGCCAGGAAACCGAATCCCCCCGCCGCGGTCACCGCGGCCACGAGCTCGGGAGTGGTCGGCCCGCCCGCCATCGGGGCCGCGATCACGGGAAAACGCAGATCTTCGAACACGTTTCCGACGATAGTCCCCCCGTGGCGGCACGGAATGTGACGTTCGAGTCACTCCAAGGTTCCCTCTTGGTGGTCTAGACCTTTGACACCGAAAATGCGACGATCGGATCCGTGCGTGACGTGCGTCACGCACCCTGTCCCCCTGGAGGCACCCGGTGAAGACCTTGAAAGCGCGGCTGGGCCGTGCCTTCGTCGGGGTGGCGCTGCTCGCCGGCGCCACCACCGCAGCCGCCCCCGTCGCCGACGCGGCCACCCCGCCGCTGCAGGCGATCGTCCCGGTCCCGGTCTCGGTCCGTGCGGCCACTGGTGCTGACCACACCCTGACCGCGAACACCAAGATCTACACCCAGCCCGGTTCGGCGCAGGCCAAGGCCGTCGGCGACTACCTCGTCGGCATCTTCCGCGCCTCCACCGGCTTCCCCCTGCCCGTCTCCGACGCACCCTCGGGCACCCCGGCCGACGGGATCTCACTCCTGCTGTCCGGCGCCGACTCTCGCGTCGGCGACCAGGGCTACCAGCTCAACTCGACCTCCGCGTCGGTCGTCCTGCGCGCGACGACCGCGCAAGGTCTCTTCGGCGGCGTGCAGACGCTACGGCAGCTGCTGCCGGGCAAGATCGAAAGCCCCACGGTCCAGCAAGGCCCCTGGACGATCCCGGGTGCCGACATCCTGGACTACCCGCGATTCGGGTACCGAGGCGCGATGCTCGACGTCGCCCGGCACTTCCATCCGGTCGCCACGGTCAAGCGGTACATCGACCAGCTGGCGCAGTACAAGATCAACAACCTGCACCTGCACCTCGCCGACGACCAGGGCTGGCGCATCCAGATCGACAGCTGGCCCCGACTGACCACCTACGGCGGCAGCACCCAGGTCGGCGGTGGCGCCGGCGGCTACTACACCAAGGCGCAGTACACGGAGATCGTCAACTACGCGGCCTCGCGATTCATCACGGTCATCCCGGAGATCGACATGCCAGGGCACACCAACGCCGCGCTGGCCTCGTACGCCGAGCTGAACTGCAACAACACCGCTCCCCCGCTGCGCACCGACACCGCCGTCGGCTACAGCTCGCTCTGCATCTCCAAGGAGATCACCTACACCTTCGTCAACGACGTCATCCGCGAGGTCGCCGCACTGACGCCCGGGCCGTACTTCCACCTCGGCGGCGACGAGGCCCAGGCCACCAGCGACGCGGACTACCGCACGTTCATGAACCGGGTGCTGCCGATGGTGGCCGCCGCGGGCAAGCAGGTCGTCGGCTGGCACGAAATCGGCAAAGCCACCCTGCCCGCCACGGCGACGCCGCAGTTCTGGGGCACGACGACGTCCAGCACGGAGGTCTCGAACGCCGTCGCCCGCGGCAGCAAGGTGATCCTGTCGCCGGCGAACAAGGCCTACCTGGACATGAAGTACAACTCCAGTACCCCGATCGGGCTCGCGTGGGCCGGTTACATCGAGGTCCAGGACGCCTACAACTGGAACCCGGGTGCCTACCTCTCCGGCGTGCCCGAATCCGCTGTCCGCGGCGTCGAATCCCCGCTGTGGACCGAAACCGTGGTCACTCCGGCGAATATCGACTACCTCGCCTTCCCCCGCCTGCCCGCGCACGCCGAGCTCGGCTGGTCACCGTGGTCGACCCACGATTGGAACACCTTCCGAGTACGCCTCGGCGCCCAAGCCCCGCGGTGGCAGGCCCAGGGCCTCGACTACTACAAGTCGGGCCAGGTGCCTTGGGAAACCGGATCCGGAAACCCGGGCACCTGCTCGCTCCCCGCCTGGGACCGCGCTTCGGTCTACACCGGCGGAGCGACCGTCTCCCACAACGGGCACAAGTGGACGGCGCAGTGGTGGACGCAAGGTGAGGAACCCGGCGCAGGCGGCCAATGGGGTGTCTGGCGCGACAACGGCACCTGCTGACCTTCCGGTGGTCCGCTCGGCCCACTTTCCCCGGCCGGGCGGGCTACGGTGGTCCCATGGCCGCAGATCTCGAACTCGTCCGCACACTTTCCTTGCGCGAAAACGGACTCGCGACCGTCTCGACGGTCCGCGCGGACGGCACCGTCCACTCCTCGGTGGTCAACGCCGGCGTCTTCGAAGACCCGGTCACCAAAGCACCGGGAGTCGCCTTCGTAGCGATGGGCGGGGTGAAGAAACTCGACCTGTTCCGCCGGGCGGGCCACGCCACGGTCACCTTCCGGCGCGGCTGGGAGTGGGCGGCGGTCCAGGGAAGCACGCACCTGATCGGTCCGGACGACCCGGATCCGGACTTCGACCCGGCAGGCCTTCCCCGGTTGCTGCGCGAGGTCTTCGTCGCGGCGACGGGGACCCACGACGACTGGGACGAGTACGACCGCGTGATGGCCGCCGAACGCCGGGTCGCCGTCTTCGTCACGGCGAACCGCATCAGCGGGAATCGCTGACGTGAAAAGGC